>NZ_JAVAYL010000013.1:0-266135 GCF_054185225.1 Bradyrhizobium sp. 18BD
GTGGATGCGGCAGTCGCGTCAACCGGCGCAGTGCCGGCGACTTTCGCGAGGGCGAGGGAGGCCAAAGGGAATTCGGCTCCCGGGAGACCACGGCATAAGCCGTCCAACCATCGCGCAGGGAAGGCCGAGTGATTGGCTACACCTGTATGCTGCTGTGCGGTCTCTTTGCGCTACCTTTCGCGCAGCGGACCGCGGGTGCCAGCCGGCACCCGGCCTTCCCTGCGCCCTCTTGGTCAAGAGGGTGGAGTGACCAAGCAAAGCTCGGGCGAAGTGAGCCGCGAGAGCGAGAAGGTGTGCCTTTGTTGAACCGCGCACAATTCTATGACCGTCACCCCCGCGCAATGGCGAAGCCATTGTCGCTGGAGGTGCGCGCTCTGCGGCGCATCGCGCCGGAGAGTAAGCCTCGAAGGGCGACAGCCCGGCTGCATCTCGGCCGTACATCCTTCGAGGCTCCCGATGGGGCGCGCTCCGCGCCCCATCACTCGCACCTCCAGCGACAACGGCTTCGCCGTTGCGCGGGGATGACGGAGCTAGTGATGTCGTCATTGCGAGGAGCGAAGCGACGAAGCAATCCAGAATCTTTCCACGGACAGACTCTGGATTGCTTCGCTGCGCTCGCAATGACGATGGGGAGAGAGCTACGCATGACACTCCGCTCGCGTGCCCTGATATGGCCGCGCAACGACGCGTGCGGATCACACGTGCTGGCCGCCGTTGATGTGGATCTCGGCGCCGTTGACGTAGGAGCTGGTGTCCGTGCACAGCACGTAGATGATCTTGGCGACCTCGTCGGGGGTGCCGAGGCGGTGCATCGGGATCTGCTGCTCGACGATCTTCTCGGTGCCCGGCGACAGGATCGAGGTGTCGATCTCGCCCGGCGCGATCGCGTTGACGCGGACGCCGACGCGGCCGAAGTCGGAGGCCATCTCGCGCGTCAGCGATGCGAGCGCCGCCTTCGAGGTGGCATAGGCCGCGCCGGCGAAGGGATGCACGCGCGAGCCCGCGATCGAGGTGACGTTCACGACCGAGCCCCTGGCCGCCTTCAATTCCGAGATCAATCCGCGCGCGATCATGATCGGCGCGAAGAAGTTGACGTGGAAGACGTGCGTCCAGGTGTCGAGGTCGGTGTCGACCGAGCCGAGGCGGCTGCCGCCCGGGCCCTTGGGCGAGATCGCGGCGTTGTTGACCAGCGCGTGCAGCACGCCGCCTTCGAGGCGGTTGCGGATTTCAGAGATCGCGCGCGTGGTATCCTGGGGATTGCCGAGATCGACCTGGATGTGATCCTCGGGGCCCGCGTCCCACGGACAGTCCTCGGGGAAGGGATGCCGCGAGCAGGTGATGACGCGCCAGCCCGCCGACGAGAAGCGGATCACGGTGGCGTGGCCGATGCCGCGGCTCGCTCCGGTCAGGAGCAGCGTGCGGCGCGGCGCATTGGACGAATGCGGCATGGACATCTTTCAGGTCGGCCTAGAGCTTTAAGGGTACATCCGCGTCTTGGACCATGGTTGGCCGGCCGCGTCACGGCGAAATTCGATGCGGTCGTGCAGGCGGAATGGGCGATCATGCCAGAACTCGATCCGCGAGGGGATGATGCGCCAGCCGCTCCAGCCCGGCGGCCGTGGCACCTCGCCGATGACGTGCCTGGCCGCGACCTTGGCGATCGCCTGCTCGAAGGCGAAGCGGCTCTCCAGCTCCTGCGACTGCTTGCTGGCCCAGGCGCCGATCTGGGCCTGCTTCGGTCGCGTCGCGAAATAGGCGTCGGCCTCGGCGTCGGTCACCGGCGTCACGTTGCCGCGGATGCGGACCTGACGGCGCAGCGACTTCCAGTGAAAAAGTAAAGCGGCCTTAGGATTTGCGGCGAGTTCGCGGCCCTTCTGGCTGGCGATGTGGCTGTAGAAGACAAAACCCTCGGTATCGAAGCCCTTCATCAGCACCATGCGCACGTCAGGCAGCCCGTCGGGATCGACGGTTGCGAGCGCCATGGCGTTCGGATCGTTCGGCTCGCTCTTGATGGCCTCGTTCAGCCAGGCCTCGAACAGCGCAAAAGGCTCGTCGGCGGCGGTGAAATCACCGGATGTTAAGGGTGTCTGGTGTTTCATCGAGGTCGTGTCGGTCATGTCTGGAGTCCGAGTTGCGTCCCGCGGCCCAAAACGCGTTGTTGTCCGCTACCGCCCTATATAGGGCATGGGAACGCGTTGGCCTATCGGCGATGCGGCCGTCCGGCCTTGTCATGACGATGATTGTGATCGGGCTCGCGACCTGCGGCTGCAGCTTTTCCCGCGGTGACAAGACGGCCTACGCCAAGGCCGAGGACACCGACCTCACCGGCTCGATCGCGATGCTGGCGAAGGACGCCGCTCCGACCGAGACCGATCTCGCCTTCGCCCGCAATGCCGCCTCCGACGTACTGAGCAAGGGCGACAAGGATTCCAGCCAGCACTGGGAAAATCCGGAAACCGGGGCGCGCGGCTCGGTGACGCCGATCGCCCAGTCCTATGCGGCCGAGGACGGCCGCAAATGCCGCGATTTCCTCGCGAGCTACGTCAACGGGGCGACCGAAAGCTGGCTCCAGGGCGCCGGATGCCAAAGCAGCCGTGGCCGTTGGGAGATTCATACGCTAAAGCCGTGGCGTAGCTAGGAATCGCTCCGGGATACTAGTTGCAAAAATGCCACTCCGACCCCACATGGTTTGCAGGTGGGGTGGGGAGCCCTTTAAACAATTCGATTCTTTGAAGGAGACGTGACGGATGCGCGACCCCTATGAGGTCTTGGGGGTGCCGCGGAGCGCCAACGCTGCCGCGATCAAGAGCGCCTATCGCAGGCTGGCCAAGAAGCATCATCCCGACAGCAACAAGGATGACCCCAAGGCCGCCGAGCGCTTCTCCGAGATCAATTCGGCCAACGAGATCATCGGCGACGAGGACAAGCGCAAGCAGTTCGACCGCGGCGAGATCGACGCCGAGGGCAAGCCGCGCTTCCAGGGCTTTCCGGGCGGCGGCGGCCCGCGCGGTCGCGCGGGTGCGGGTCCCGGCGGGTTCGAGAGCTATTCGTTCCGCAGTGGCGGTCCGGGCGGTGGTGGTCCGGGCGCGGGCGCGTTCGAGGACATCCTCAATAGCATGTTCGGTGGCGGGATGCGCGGTGCGCGACCCGGGGCCGGCAGCGCCGGCCAGTTCGAATTCGACACCGGCGGGATCGGTCTCGATCTCGACGTCAATGTCGCCATGTCCGTCTCGCTCGAAGAATCGGTCAAGGGCGGCGAGAAGCGCGTCCGGCTGCCGAACGGCAAGGAGCTCAACGTCAAGATTCCGGCCGGTGTCGTCGAGGGCCAGCAGATTCGTTTGCGGGGGCAGGGCGAGAGCGCCCAGGGCCATCCGCCGGGCGATCTCCTGATCACCATCAGCGTCACGCCGCACCCGTATTTCAAGGTCGAAGGCGCTGACTTGCGAATCGACCTGCCGGTCACGCTTTACGAGGCGGTGCTCGGCGGCAAGGTCCGCGTGCCCACCCTGGGCAACGCGGTCGAGCTCTCGGTCCCGAAAAACACCTCCAGCGGCCGGACCTTCCGACTCAAAGGCAAGGGCTTGCCGAAATCTGGTGGAACCGGGGATCTCTTCGTCACCATCAGGATTATGCTACCGGACGGGAACGACGCCGAGCTTGAAGCATTGATGGAGAAGTGGCGGGACCAACACCCCTACAACCCGCGTAGCGGGCTGGGTTAAGGCGAGATCGAACTGAAGGGGCTCTCCTAGAGGCTATGAGCATCTCCGAGCAGGATGATGCTCATCATATGCTTGAGGCGTGGTAGCGCTTCACGGACTCGACGTGTCGGCTGTCCGGCGGGGCAGCCGACAAAAAGGTGCGGCCTCGAGAGGGGGACCAGCGCGGTACCAAAAACCCCAATCGAGGCCGCCCGCGTCGATCGGCGGATCGAACGCTGCTCATATTCGCGTGAACACCCGGTGCGATAATGAGACGCACACATGTCTTGATTCCAAATTTTCAATGACGGAATCGAGGCACCGCGTTTGTGCAGTTGTCTAGCCGCCGTTTTTCTCTGCCTGGTCGTACACGGCTTGCGCCACCTTGGTCAGCCTGTCGCGATCGGCACCGCCGCCGCTGACGACGTAGCCGACGCCGCGCTCGGCCCAGAACAGCGCGCCGTCCTTGTCGGTCTTCGCGTATCGCATTTGCGTTGCACCATTCTCGGTCTTGGCGGTGTAGATCGTATAGCGCTCGCCCGAGGCGCCCTCATACATCAGGAACGACGCCGGTCCGCTCGGCCCCGGCAGCAGCCGGCCGCCGACCAGCTTCAGCCCGCTCGCCTCCAGATTCGGTGCGAACACGGTCCAGCCGCAGCGCCGGGTCAGCCAGGCCTGGAGGTGGTCGCGCTCGTTGCCGCCGACCTCGACGGGGTGGCGGACCTCGACGACATAGAGGCGGTGGGCGTCGAGCGCGTCCGCCGTGAAGCTCTGGAAGGTCGAGGGTGCGTTGGCGGCGCCATGCGCCACCCAGCCGGCCGTGCCGCCGGCGACGAAGGCCACCAGCACGGCGGCGGCCGCGCCATAGAACCATTGCCGCGGACGGCGCTCCAGCCGCTCCAGCTCCAGCCGGGCCGGCACCGGCTCCTGCACGACCGAATCGTAGCGGGCGTGCAGCATCTCGGCCATGGCGCGCCAGGACTGCACCCGCTCGGCATCGTCAGGATGGGCGGCGAGCCAGGCCTCGACGTCAGCGCGGCGCTCGGCCGGCAGCTCGCCGTCGACATAGGCGTGCAGCTCGTCCTCGGTAATGGGAATATTACGGTCGTTCATATCGGTCGTCTCTGGCTCTGCGGCCCAAAAAATCCTACGCGGTTCAACTGCGCTGCTTCTCGCTCCATGCAGGGGAGGCGGCATGCGCGAGGCATCAATCCTGCCATCATTTCACCCGCCTGAGCGCCGGGCGCTCACCTTCCAGCGACGCTTTAACGTGTGCGCGGGCGCGCGCCAGTCGGGACATTACGGTGCCGATCGGCACGCCCTGGATGTCGGCGACCTCGCGGTAGCTCATGCCCTCCAGCATCACCAGCAGCAGCACCGAGCGCTGCTCCTCGACCAGTGTCGCGAGCGCCTTCTCGATGTCGCGTCCCTCGGCTTCGGTCCCGCTGGCATCGGGATTGTTCTCCGTCAGCTGCATGAATTGCGGCCGCCGTGCCAGCGAGCGCCGCCGGTTCTTGTTGAGGTTGGTCAGGATCGTATAGAGCCAGCTCCTGACGTCGCCTCCGAGAAACAAGCGCTCCGAGCGCAGCGCCCGCACCAATGTATCCTGCACCAGATCGTCGGCTGCATCCGCATCGCGCGTCAGCGCGCGGGCGTAGCGGCGCAACGCCGGGATCATGGCTTCCACACTCTGGCGAAACGCACTCATGCCGTGTTTGATGTCCTGCCGTTCGGCGCAAGCGCCACAATCATCATAACACCCGAATGGAACGGCTATTCCGGCCCTCGAAACAGCGTTAACGCCGCGTATTAGGGCTGTACCGCAAGGGAGGGCTGGTGTACCTCCAGACCTCAACGAGAGCTCGACGGGACGTTCAAAAATGGCGCAGAATTCAGGTCTGATGCAAGGACTGATGCAAGGCAAGCGCGGGGTGATCCTCGGCCTTGCCAACAACCGCTCGATCGCCTGGGGCATCGCCAAGGCATGCCACGCCGCCGGTGCCGAACTCGCCTTCACCTATCAGGGCGATGCGCTGAAGAAGCGCGTCGAGCCGCTCGCCGCAGAGATCGGCGGGCTCGTGCTCGGCCATTGCGACGTCACCGACGCTGCGACCATCGACGCGGCCTTCGCGGTGCTGCAGGAGAAGTGGGGCAAGATCGACTTCCTGGTGCACGCGATCGCCTATGGCGAGCAGCTCGACGGCCGCTATGTCGACACCACGCCGGAGAACTTTTCCAAGTCGATGCTGATCTCCTGCTATTCGTTCACGGCGGTGGCGCAGCGCGCCGAGAAGCTGATGACCGACGGCGGCTCGCTGATCACGCTCAGCTATTACGGCGCCGAGAAGTGGATGCCGCATTACAACGTGATGGGCGTGGCGAAGGCTGCGCTCGAGGCCAGCGTGCGCTATCTCGCCGCCGATCTCGGCGAGAAAAACATTCGCGTCAACGCGATCTCGGCCGGCCCGATCAAGACGCTCGCGGCATCCGGCATCGGCGACTTTCGCTATATCCTGAAGTGGAACGAGAACAACGCTCCGCTGCGGCGCAATGTCTCCACCGAAGACGTCGGCGGCAGCGCGCTGTATTTGCTCTCCGACCTGTCGCGTGGCGTCACCGGCGAGGTGCATCACGTCGATTCCGGCTATCACGTGCTCGGCATGAAGCGCCCCGACGCGCCGGACATCTCGTTCGGCAGCAAGGACTGACATCTCACTCGGAATGCCCGTGCCTACGATCTATTACCTCCGCCACGGCGAGACCGAGTGGAATGCACTCGGCAGGCTTCAGGGCACCAAGGACATTCCGCTGAACGCGCGCGGGCGCGGCCAGGCCGTGCAGGCCGGCGGCGTTCTCGCCGATCTCTTCAAGCGCAACGGCCGCGACAAGGCTGCGCTGCCCTATGTGTCGAGCCCGCTCGGCCGGGCGCGCCAGACCATGGAACTCGCGCGCGGCAAGCTCGAGCTGCCGGTGGCGGACTATGCGCTCGATGATCGCCTGCGCGAGATCGGTTATGGCGTCTGGGAAGGGCTGACGCTGGCCGAGAGCGAGGCGAAAGATCCTGAAATTTATGCCAGACGCCTCGCCGACAAATGGACCGTGGGGCCCGCGGGCGGGGAGACCTACGCCGATGTGCAGGTCCGCGTCCGCGCCTGGTATGATGAGCTCCGGACCGACATTGTCGCGGTCGCCCATGGTGGCACCTGCCGGGCCCTGATGGTCTCGCTCGGCCTCGAGACGCCCGCCAGCGCCGCCGAGCTCTATATCGAGCAGGGCACCGTCTACGTGTTCCGCGACGGCCGGCTGGAGAAGTATAGTTGAGGGCGGCGCAGCAGCCGGTCTCCGCTGTCATGTCGGGCTTGTCCCGGGCATTTGACCCTCTTTTCAGGGCGAGTTAAGTCAGCACTGACTTACCAGCCAGCGAGCAGCAATGTCCTTCAACACCTTCGGCCATATGTTCCGTGTCACCACCTTCGGCGAGAGCCACGGGGTGGCGATCGGCTGTGTGGTTGACGGCTGCCCGCCGATGATCCCGCTCACCGAGGCCGACATCCAGCGGGACCTCGACCGTCGCCGGCCGGGCCAGTCGCGTTTCACCACCCAGCGCCAGGAGCCGGACCAGGTCAAGATCCTGTCCGGCGTGATGGCGCATCCGGAGACCGGCGTGCAGGTGACGACGGGCACGCCGATCGGGCTCCTGATCGAGAACACCGACCAGCGCTCGAAGGACTATTCCGAGATCAAGGACAAGTTTCGCCCCGGTCACGCCGACTTCACCTATGAGGCGAAGTACGGCCTGCGCGACTATCGCGGCGGCGGCCGGTCATCGGCGCGCGAGACCGCGATGCGCGTCGCCGCCGGTGCGATCGCGCGAAAGGTGCTGCCCGACGTGAAGGTGCGCGGCGCGCTGGTGCAGATCGGCCCGCACAAGATCGACCGCGAGAAGTGGGACTGGGACGAGATCGCCAAAAATCCGTTCTTCTGCCCGGACAAGGACAAGGCCGCGTTCTTCGAGACCTATCTCGACGGCATCCGCAAGAGCGGCTCCTCGATCGGTGCGGTGCTCGAGATCGTTGCCGAGGGCGTGCCGGCAGGCCTGGGTGCACCGATCTACGCCAAGCTCGATTCCGATCTGGCCGGCGCGATGATGACCATCAACGCGGTGAAGGGTGTCGAGATCGGCGCCGGCTTTGGCGCCGCCGAACTCACCGGCGAGGAGAACGCCGACGAGATGCGCACCGGCAATGACGGCACGCGCTTTTTGTCCAATCACGCCGGCGGCGTTCTGGGCGGCATCTCCACCGGACAGCCGATCGTGGTGCGCTTTGCGGTTAAGCCGACCTCGTCGATCCTCCAGCCGCGTCTCACCGTCGATCGCAAGGGCGCCGACACCGAGATCTTCACCAAGGGCCGCCACGACCCCTGCGTCGGCATTCGTGCCGTCCCCGTCGGCGAAGCCATGATGGCCTGCGTGCTGGCTGACCACTTTTTGCGCGACCGCGGGCAGGTGGGGCGTTAGCGCGCGCATGATCCGGACCCGAAGGGCCGCGTGAGCGCAAAGTGTGAAGCTGTGTTCCGAACAGATCATGCGCGAACTATAATGTCGCGGTACCAGCTCACCGCGCAGCTTGACGATCGCACAACTTCGTCCGCAAATGGGGCATGGAAAATTCCGAGCTCCAGCGCATCACCAACTGGCTGATCGACGGCGCGAGGTCGTCGGGGACCCCGGCCGAGATGATTGCGGATGTCTGCGAACATCTGGTCGCAGCCGGTCTGCCGCTGTCGCGCTTCGGCATCTTCATCCGCACGCTGCATCCGGAAATCTTTGGCCGCAACTTCATCTGGCGGGAGGGCCAGGCAGTCGAGATCGGCACCGTCGATTTCGAGATTCTCGAGACCCCCGAATTCGCCAAGAGCCCGCTCCGGATCGTATTCGAGGAGGGGATCGAGGTCAGGGGGCGCATGGATGACCCCGATAGCAAGCGCTTTCCGTTCCTAGACGACATGCGCGCCGAGGGCGTCACCGACTACATCGCCGTGCCGATGCCGTTTCTCGACGGTTCGGTGCACGCGACGAGCTGGATCACGCGCGATCCCGGCGGATTCAGCGACGGCGACATCGCGGCAATCCGCTCGATCGTGACGCCGCTCGCGCGTGTGGCCGAGATCATCAGCCTGCGCCGCACCGCCGAGATGCTGCTCGACACCTATGTCGGCAACCGCGCCGGTGCGCGCATCCTCGGCGGCCAGATTCGCCGCGGCCACAACGACACCATGCAGGCCGCGATCTGGCTCTCGGATCTGCGCGGCTTCACCGCGTTGTCGGACCGCCTGCCGGCCGAGACCGTGGTCGAGATCCTCAACCATTATTTCGACTGCCAGGTCACTGCAATCCGCGGCCATGGCGGCGAGGTGCTGAAATTCATGGGCGACGGCCTGCTCGCGGTGTTTCCGATCGACGAGTATGTCGGCGATGCCGCGCATGTCTGCGCGCGCGTGCTCGAGGCCGCGCGCGAATCCCGCACCAGCGTCGAGGCGCTCGCATTTCCGGTCGGCCGCGTCATCGAGCGCTTCCGCTTCGGCGTAGCGCTGCATGTCGGCAACATCCTCTACGGCAATATCGGCGGCGGCAACCGGCTCGACTTCACCTGCATCGGCCCCGCCGTCAATCTGGCGGCACGGCTGGAGAAGATCGCCGGCCGGCTCGGCCGCACCGTCGTGGTCTCGGAAGTCTTTGCCAATGCCTGCCGCCACGACTGGCGCGAGCTCGGCGAATTTCCGATCGCGGGGTTTTCAAAGGCGCAGCGCGTCTATGGGCTCGCCGAGGAGACGGCGGTGGTGATGGCGTAGCTTGCAGGCCTAGATGCCAACGAAGAGCGTCAATTGAGCGACATCGTGGTCCGACCCGCGACCGAGCGGGATGCAGCAGTCATTGCCGACGTCCATGTATCAAGCTGGCGTGATGCGTATGCTCACATCCTCGCGCCGGAATTCCTGAACGGTGCCATCGAGGCCGACCGGCTTGCCCACTGGTCGGAGCGGCTCCGCGATCCTTCTGCGGTTCAATTGATCAAAGTGGCCGGCGACCCGGCCGGACTCGTGCAGGGATTCGCTTGCAGCTATTGCGATGTCGATCCTGTCTGGGGAAGTCTTGTGGACAATCTGCACGTTCGTCCGCAGGAGCGCGGGCAGCGGAGCAATTGGGCCAAGCTTGGTTCGCGCCACAGGGCCGCCCATGACCGTCGAATTCCGCCAGATCGAGATCGCCGACACCGATGCCTTTCGCGCCGCCGTCGATGTCGTTGCCCGCGAGCGCAAATACATCGCGCTGGTGGAGGCGCCGCCGCAGCCGGTTTGGTGAGGATCAACGGCCGCCCGCCCCGACACATTGCCGCAGCAATGGAAAAGGTATACTATTTATCGTTGCTCAGCCGGCTCGATATGCCGGCCTTTCGTTCGATCCCTGCATTGCGTCGCGAAAAGAGGAGCATAATCATGCCGATTACGACGCTGAAGGTCTTGGCAAGCCTCATCCAATTGCACGGGCCAGGCGCAACCATTCAGAGCGACCATCAGGGCATCGACGCGTTGCTCAACGATTTGCGTGGACAGGGCACGGAGCAGGGTGTCGTCTCCGACGACCCGGTCGCGACCCAGGCGGCTTTCAGACGAGGCGGTTTTGCCAAAGGTGCCAACGCAGGTGCCTTTCGCAGGGCGGCATACGCTCCGGGCGTGGGCGCGTTCCGCCGAGGCGGATTTGTTCGAGGCTACTAGTCTTTCCAGCCCGTCTTGGTATCGGCATGTCGGCTGACGATTCAGATCGTGTCGCCTTCCAGGATCAGCCGATCACGCAGTTGCTGGTCAAGGTCGCAACCAGATGCAACATCGACTGCTCCTATTGCTACTGGTTTCGCGACGCGTCCGTTTACAGCAAGCCGAAGCTGATGAGCTCCGAGGTTCGGCATCAATTGCTGCAACGCATCGAGGAGCACGTCGTCAGATATTCACTCGTCGATTTTCCCATCATTCTGCACGGTGGCGAACCATTGCTGTGGGGCGTCGAGAACTTCCACCGTTTTGCCGGGGCTTGCGATGCCATTTCATCGCGAACGGGCTGCGACATACCCATCGCGGTCACGACCAACGGCATATTGATTGATGAGGAATGGCTCGACTGCTTCGAGGCGCGCAACATTTCGGTTGCGATCAGCGTCGACGGGCCGGCCCACATTCACGACCTCCACCGCAAGACGTTTCAGGGTACGGGCACTCATGGCGCCGTCGAACGTGCCGTTCGCATGCTGGTATCGCGCAACATTGGCGTCATTGCTCTGGCTGTCTGCAATCCCGCCTACGCGCCGCAGGAATACACCGACTTTTTCGCCGCGTGCGGGATCTCCAACTACGACATCATGATCCCCGACGCGACGGTGGATGAGAGGCCGCCATCCATTGTCGCCTTCTACAAGGGACTGTTCGATCTGTGGCTGGCGGCAAATCGCACAACGCCGACGACCGATATCCGTATCATCTCGGATATGATCACCGCCCTGCTTGGCAACAATTCGCCGACCGAGGGCGTGGGTCACAAACCTGTCGAGCTATGCACGGTGATGACCGACGGCACCGTGGAGGCCCACGATGTGCTGCGGATTGCAGGCGACGGATTCACCAACACCAGGTTCAACATCTTCGATCATCCGATCGATGAGGTCAGGAATGAACCGCGCTGGAAAGCCGCCCGCGACGCCTCGATCAATCTTTGTGCGAAGTGTCGCCAGTGCAAGTTCATGAACGCCTGCGGAGGTGGCTATCTTCCGCATCGTTTCTCCAAGAAAAACGGATACGACAATCCTTCGGTCTATTGCGACGATCTCTATGCGATGTTCGAGAACATGCAATCCGTGCTGGACAGCCATCTCTATATCAGCAAGCCGGATGGAGCGCGCGTCAACGTGCGCGACACGCTGACGGGGGCTGCCGCTACGCCTCAATAGGCGACCTTCATCGCTAGCGTGGCAATCACGATCATGATGGCGCCGCCGACGCGGGTCGCGATCTGGGCGAAGGCCATCAGGCCCATGCGGTCCGCGGCACCGAGAATGGCGACGTCGCCGGTGCCGCCGAGGCCGGAATGACAGGCGGTCACGATCGCCGCCTCGACCGGGTACATGTTCAGCCATTTGCCGACGAAGAAGCCGGAGGCGACCATCGCCAGCACGGTCGTGGTGCAGACCGCGATATAGCCGGGATTGAACGACGCCACGAGCTGTTGCCACGACACCAGCAGCGTTCCCATCGCCACCAGGATCGCGAAGGTGAGGTTGGTCGACATGAACTTGTTGATCTGGTAGGCGCCGAGCTCCATCTCCGCCGGCAGCAGCTTTGTCAGCTTGAGCGCGACCGCCGCGACGATCATCAGGATCGGACCGGGAATGCCGGTATAGGGCGCGAGCACCATGCCGAGCACGAACAGCACACAGGACAGCACGATGCCGGCGCCGAGCAGGCCGAGATCGATCGGACGATCGGCTCGCGCCGGCCCCAGGATGTCGTTGTCGCCGGACTTGACCAGCATGCCCTGACCATTGAGCTCGCGCCTTTTCTCCCCGAGACGAGCGAGAAGTCCGGCCGCAACGATGGCGACGACGTTGCCGAGCAGGGCCGCGGGCACCATCTGTGCGACGAGCTCGGCTTGCGGCCGGTGCAACATCTCCGCATAGGCGATCGACAGCGGCAGCACGCCTTCGGCGAGGCCGCCGCCGATGATCGGGATGATCACGAAGAAGAGGGTCTCCTTCGGGCTGTGGCCGAACAGCAGCCCGACCGTGATGCCGACGGCGATCGCGCTGAGCGTCCCGATCAGCAGCGGCACGAACATCCGGATAAAGCCCTGCACCAGCACGCGATGGGGCATGCCGAGGATCGAGCCCGCGACGAGACAGGCGATGAAGAAGTACTGGAAGTTGGCGGTGCGGAACGTCGTCGTGATGGCCTTGAGCGCCGTCTCCGGCATCAGCCCGTAAGCGACCAGTGCGGCCGGTACGAACAGGCACAGGATGGCGGTGCCGCCGATTCGCTTCAGCACCGGGAAGGTCTGGCCGAGCTTGCCGAGCAGGAAGCCGAGCAGCATCAGCACCGAGAGCCCGCCGATCACGTCGTTGGGGAGCTTTCCGGTGTAGATCGCGACGACGCAGACCAGCGCAGCGGCAAGATAGACCGCGATCGGCAGCGGGCCGATCCTGAGCGCCGCCAGCGTGGACGACGGAGCGGGCTGCGCCGGCTCGTCGAGCTTCATGGTCGTGTCGGTCAAGATAGCCTCCCTCTGTCGCGTTATGATTGTTGGTCTGGTCGCGCAGTCACGCCGGTCAGAACCAGGGATTGTCCGCCCTGTGCCGCCGCTCAAAAGCACGGATGTCGTCGGCATGGACTAGCGTTGCGCTGATCGCGTCGCGCCCCGAGAGGAACGCCTCCTTGCGCGCAGGCTCGATCGCGAAGGGTACGGTGCCGCCGCCGTCGACGCGGATGGTTTGCTGCTCGAGGTCGATGGTGAGGCGATTGCTCGCCGGTTTCGCGACGATGTCGCCGATCATGCCGACCGTGGCAGCATCGAGGCTGATCGTGAGCAGGCCGTTGTTGGCGCAATTGTCGTTGAAGATACCGGCGAAGGTGGTGCCGATGAGGGCACGGATGCCAAGTTGCTGGAGTCCCCAGACGGCATGTTCGCGGCTCGATCCGCAGCCGAAATTCGGTCCCACGACGAGGAAGGCGGCGTCGCGATAGCCGTCCTTGTTCAGCACGAAGTCGGGGTTCGGCTTGCCCGCATTGAACCGCAGCAGGTGGAAGGCGCCGTCGCCGAGACCGCTGCGATCGACACCTTTCAGGAACATTTTCGGCATGATCACGTCGGTGTCGATATTGGGCGTCATCATCGGCGCCGCGGTGCCGGAGACACGGTGAAATGGCGTCATGGCGCGTCTCCTCCGATCAGGCTGCGGACGTCGGTGATGCGGCCGGTGACGGCTGCGGCCGCGACCATCGCGGGGCTCATCAGATGCGTGCGCGCGCCCGGTCCCTGACGGCCCTCGAAATTGCGGTTGGTCGAGGAGGCCGAGCGCTGGCCCGGCGCCAGCACGTCGTCGTTCATCGCAAGGCACATCGAGCAGCCGGACTGCCGCCATTCGACGCCTGCATCGATCAGGATTTGCGCGATCCCTTCCGCCTCCGCCTGCGCGCGGACCTGCGTCGATCCCGGCACGACGATGGCGCGAACGCCGGCCGCGACGTGGCGACCCCTGAAGATCTTTGCCGCATCGCGCAGATCCTCGATGCGCGCATTGGTGCAGGAGCCGATGAAGGCAAAATCGATCGGTACCGACTGGATCGGCGTTCCCGGCGCAAGGCCCATATAGGCGAGCGCGCGCGTCGCGGCCGCCTTGCTGTCCATGGCCGTGTTGCTGTCGGGATCGGGAATCCGATCGGTCACGGCGATGGCCTGGTCCGGGCTCGTGCCCCAGGTCACCAGTGGCGCGACCTCGCCGGCATCGAGCGTCATCTCGCGGTCGAAGCGGGCGTCGGGATCGGAGCTAAGCTGCAACCAGGCTTTGGCGGCGCGATCCCACATGTCGCCTTTGGGCGCGCGGGGCCTTCCCTCGAGATAGTCGAGCACCTTCTGATCGGGCGCGATGACGACACCGCGCGCACCGGCCTCGACGATCATGATCGACATCACGATGCGTCCCTCGACGCTCATTCCGGTTACGGCAGAGCCGGCGAACTCCACCGCATAGCCGGTGGCACCGTCCGCGCCGATGCGCCGGATGATCTCCATCACGATGTCCTTCGGTGTGACGCCGAGCGCAGGCCGCCCGGTCACGTTGATGCGCATCGTCTTCAGGCGGCGGTAACGCACCGTCGAGGTCGCGAGATAATGCTCGATGTCGGAGGTGCCGATGCCGTAGCCGAGCGCGCCGAAGGCGCCGTAGGCGGTGGTGTGGCTGTCGCCGGCGGCGATCACCATGCCGGGCATCACCAGCCCTTGCTCGGGCGCGACGACATGCTCGATGCCCTGGCGCGGGTCCAGGATGTCGAAATATTCGATGCCGAAGTCGCGCGCGTTGTCGGCGAAATAGTCGACCTGCCGCGCCGCATCGGTATCAGGCATCTGCCGCGTGCGGCGCGCCGCGGTCGGATTGACGTGGTCGACCACCATGAGCGCGGCGGACGGATTCCACACCTTGCGTCCAGCGGCGCGCAAGCCGGCAAAGGCCTGCGGGCTGGTATATTCGTTGAGCACGGTGCGATCGACATAGAGCAGCACCAGCCCGTCGTCGTCGAGCTTCCGCACCACATGCGCGTCGATGAGCTTGTCGTAGAGCGTGCGCCCAGACATTCCGCCTCCCAAAAGGAAATCTACTTTCAAGGAAGGTGCAGGCCGGGCTTCTGGAAATCTAATGTCACCTCATGATATGATTATGCAGGATTTGCATAAGCAGGGCGGGCCCATGGAAATCAACTGGCTGCACGATTTCATCGCGGTGGCGTCGACGCGCAGTTTTTCGCGCGCAGCCGAGCAGAGGAATTCCTCGCAGCCGGCGCTCAGCCGCCGGATCAAGGCGCTGGAGCTGTGGGCCGGGGCCGCGCTGTTCGAGCGTACGACGCACGCGGTGAGCCTCACCGCCGCGGGCGATGCGTTCCGCCTCACGGCGGAGGACATCATCCGCCGCCTCTCGGCCGGCCGGCTAGAGGCGCAGGAACTGGCGCGCGGCTCGTCCGACGTATTGAAATTCGCATCGACCAACGCGCTTTCGCTGACCTTCTTTCCGGACTGGCTGCGCGGCATCGAGACCGCGCTCTCCTTCGTGCCGAACGTGCAGCTTGTCGCCAACCACATGGAGGCGTGCGAGCGGATGTTGCTGGCGGGCGAGGTGCATTTCCTGCTCTGCCACCATCATCCCGCAACTGTCACGGCACTGACGACGTCGCAGTTCCGCTCGGCGCACGTCGGCGACGACTGCCTGATTCCGGCATCCGTGCCGGCGTCGCGATCAGGCAAGACCCCGCGCTTCAAGCTGCCGGGAACGGACGCCGCGCCGGTGCAGTTCCTGAGCTACCGTCTGGAATCCGGGATGGGAAAGATCCTCGACGCCGTTCGCTCGACGTCTCCGCTGCAAGCGCATCTGAAGCCCGCGTTCACCTCGCATCTCGCAAAGCTTCTCGTCACCATGGTGCAGGCCGGCCGCGGCATGGCCTGGCTGCCGGAGAGCCTGATCGCGGACCAGCTCGCATCGGGCGAGCTGGTGAAGGCGGGTGGACAGGAGTGGGAAATTCCGATCGAGATCCACGTGTTCCGGCCGAGATCGCGGCTGACGCCTGCGGCGGAGGCGTTCTGGCAGCACGTCCAGGGGCACCCGCCCGCGAGCATGGTACGCAAGCCGCCGCGCTCCCGTCGTCGCCGGGGCTCAAGGCTCGGCTAGCCGGCACGTCCGTCACTGCGATATTGGAATGTGGAGTGCAAAATGCGTCTTCATCTGACATGACGGGAATAAGCCTTCGACCAACCGCCCGCCGACCGGCGGAAATTGGGCTGTGGTGTCGTCCCTGAAATTGAACGCCATGTAGGACCAGTTCTTCACGGCATAGCGATCGTCGTCACGAACGATCATCAGCGCGTGGAACTGCTGCGTGAAATCGTCTGCCCCGCCAAACCACTTCGCATAAGCCCGCATCTTCCAGGAGGAGAGCTCGAACATCGAGGGCGCGTGATAGCCCAATCCCCTTTCATCCGGGAGAACGATGCAATAGGCGCGGCCGGCCGCGATCTGCTCCGCACGCACGATCGCAGCCGGGATGGTCACGAAGGAGGCAATGAGCGCGGCGACGGCTGCGTAGCGGACGCCGTAGATCGCCCCACGCTTCGTCTCAGGCCGGGCCCAACTGACTGGTATCGCAAGCAGGATGAGGATATCGGCGGAGGCCGCGTAGAAGCTGGCGACGGAGAGCACGAGGCCGGGATCAATCGCGAGTGCTTTCCTGCTCAGAAAGGGCAAGAGCGCCATAGCCGACGCCAGCAACAGGTGCAGGCAGATGGCCGTGTACAGCCATCGATAGTAGCGGGAGCCAAACCGGGCGGGAGCAAAGCTCCAGACGATCACCAGGACCGGTGAGAAGATGAAGATGGCGAGCGGCGCGATAAGTTCACGCCGGAGACCGGTCAAGATGCCGGTCTTGTTGCAGGTGTAGAAAAAGATCAGGGACAGTGTCGCGCCGAGGATGAAGTACAGCGTCGGTCTGACCCGCAGACGCGCGGGGCGCGATAGGGATTCGTGCGGTGCGGTATCGACGGTCACGCCCCTGATCGCCCCAATGCGAATGATGAAAGATCAGCCCTTCTCTAGCATCAGGTTCCGCGAAGAACGAGTGGCTAGCGCTATTCCTCCGGCTCCGTCGTGAACAGTAGCGGATAGCCCTTGGCGCGGCCGGCATCGGTGGCGCGCGTCGCCTTGGTCTCGGCCACGTCCTTGGTGAACACGGCGACCACGCAGGCGCCGAGCTTGTGCGCGGTGATCATCACCTTGTAGGCCTGATCCTCCGTCATGCGGAACTCCGCCTTCAGCACCATGGTGACGAATTCGCGCGGCGTGTAGTCGTCGTTGATCAGGATGACCTTGTGCAGCTTGGGCCGCTCGACCTTGGTCCTGGTCCTGGTTTTCGGCTTGGTGACGGTCTCGTTCATTCCGCCTCCCGGACTCGGCGGGTTCGGGTTTCCGCCGCGGCGATCAGCTCGCGGCTTTCGCACCATATTGCAGAACCTGCACCTTCTCCAAGGTGATGAGGCCGCTCGACATCATGCCATCCAGGATGGGCAGGAATGCGTTGATGTTGTCCTCGCTGTCGACGATCTCGATCAGCAGCGGCAGGTCCTCCGAGAGCCGCAGGATTTTCGAGGTGTGCAGCCGGCTCGACTTGCCGAAGCCGATCGGCCCGCGCAGCACGGTGGCCCCCGCAAGATGGCGCTCGCGCGCGGTCATCACGATCGCCTCATAGAGCGGCTTGCCGTCGTAATGGTCGCTCTCGCCGATGAAGATCCGCAGCAAAACGGCCTGATTGGGAATTTGCATGGTCAGCTCCTTTTCAAGCGGTTGATGCTGGTTGCCATCATATGCCCGAGCCAGACTGACACCAGCCAGCAGACGACGGAGGCCGCGATATAGGCCAGCGCCGTATATTTCATGCCGCCGTGGAACAGGCGGAAGGTCTCGAGGCTGAAGGTCGAGAAGGTGGTGTAGCCGCCGCAGAAGCCGGTCATGACGAATTGCCGGTGCTCGGGCCGCGCCAGCATGCGGCCATCCGGGCCGGTCAGCGTTGCATAGAAGCCGATGATCAGCGAGCCCGTGGCATTGATGAACAGCGTCGCGACGGGGAAGCCCGGCCCGGTGTCGAGCGCGATCCCGACCAGATAACGCGCCAGGCCGCCAATGATGCTGCCGGCAGCAACCCAGGCATAGAGCACCGCAGTGCGCCAGCGCTCGGCGGAGGAGGGAGAGTTCATCGGCCTCTATCCCCCAAGACTGTCAGCGAGGAGGAAGCCGCAACTGACGGCGGCAAGGCACAGCCCGACCGAGAACACGACATTGCCGAGCGCGTGCATCGGCTCGCCGGCACGGGCGAGCGTCAGCGTCTGCAGGCTGAACGAGGACACCGTGGTGTAGCAGCCGAGGAACCCGGTCACCGCGAACAGCCATGGATTGGGGGAGGCGAACAACGAGCCGGGATGGGTCGCCAGTGCGCCGAAGATGCCGATCAGGAAGGCGCCGGTGACGTTGATGGTCATGGTGCCCCATGGAAACGTCTCGCCCATCCGCCGCGCGATCGCGCCGGAGACGAAATAGCGCGAGCAGCCGCCCAGCACGCTGCCGACCACGATTGCGATCACTCCGCTCAACACGATGAATTATCCCCCACTTTCATTTGTCCTCCGCAGCCAGCCCGTTGCCGATCGCGAGCAGTCCCACCAGCGAGACCAGCGCGAAGCCGAGCCCGGCGAGGAACGTGCCGGTCGGGCCATAGGCGTCCCACAGCGCGCCGGCGATCACACTCGCGGCCAGCAGAGCAAGGCCCGTGAACAGGTTGAAATAGCCGAAGGCGGTGCCGCGCAGGCTCGGCGGCGCGGCGTCGGCGACCAGCGCCGAGAGCAGGCCTTGCGTTAGTCCCATATGCAGCCCCCACAGCACGACGCCGAGCGCGAGGCCGCCAAGGCTCGGCAGCAGTGCGAGTGCGAGATCGGCGCCGGCGAGCAAGACGAGGCCGAGCGCGAGCAGGCCGGTGCGGTTGATCCGGTCCGACAGCACGCCGGCCGGGTAGGCGGAGAGCGCGTAGGCGATGTTCATGAGCACCAGCACGGCCGGCACCCACATCGCATTGAGGCCGATGTTTTGCGCGCGCAGGATCAGGAAGGCTTCGCTGAAGCGCGCCAGCGTGAACACGACGCCAACAGCTACGACGCGCCAGTACACGGGTCCGAGTTGCCGCATCGCGGCGAGATTGAGCGGGTTTTTCGCGCGCTCCCGGCTCGGGTCCGGCTCCGGCTCGTTCACCGCGAACGCGATCAGTCCGAACGACAGGAAGGCCGGCAGCACAGCCACCCAGAACACGAGGGCGAAATTATCCGTGGTCCACCACATCAGGCCGATCGCCGCGAGCGGCCCGACGAAGGCGCCGACGGTGTCGAGCGATTGGCGCAGGCCGAAGCTCGCGCCGCGCAGGCCTGGGGGTGCGATATCGGCGATCAGCGCATCGCGCGGTGCACCGCGGATGCCCTTTCCGACGCGGTCGATGAAGCGCGCGGCCACCAGCCAGCCGACGCTGGGAGCGAGTGGGAACAGCGGCTTTGTCAGCGCGGCCAGCCCGTAGCCGAGGGCCGCGAGCAGCTTGCGGCGGCCAAGCCAATCCGACAGCGCGCCGGAGAAGATCTTCGTGATCGAGGCCGTCGCCTCAGCGATCCCCTCGATGAAGCCGACCGTGAGCGTGGAGGCGCCGAGCACGGTGACCAGATAGACCGGCAGCAGCGCGTGGATCATCTCCGAAGAGACGTCCATCAGCAGCGAGACGAAGCCGAGCACCCAGATCCCCCTGGGCAGCCCCGCATGCGCAGCCTTCTTCGGTGTCGTCGCAGTCACGCCTTCTCCTTCTTCCGGCCCGCTCGGCCTTCCCCTTGGCTTCTTGCAGGCAACAAAAAACCCGCCATCGGCGGGTTTGTCCATGCTCCCGCCAAAGGCAGAGGCTCAAAGATTGCCCCACCTCAAGCAGGAGCCATCAGCCCACTACGGTTCACAGGCCGCCGGGCGGTTATCGGGGGACTCCATCCCCATCTGTAGGATCAGCCTAGCATGGAAATCGTGCCCGACAAGTGGGCCGGGGAATGTCTCCACACGGCTCCTGTCATTCCGGAGTGAGGCGCCGCATCGATGACGGTGCGAGCCATCGCGCCTGTTCCAGCGGCGCAAGCGCGGCAATGCGGCGGCAGCTTTGTGCAAAGTGCGCAAATTCCTAACCTGAATGTGAAGCGCGAGCGATCTTCGCGCTTTGCGGCAAGCCGATTGCATGTCACCATCACGTCATACGACGGGAGACTGCGATGCGCTTGCTGTTCTCGATCGGGGCTGTGCTGGTGGCCGGCGTTCTCGCCGGGGGGGACGTCGCGGGCATCGCGGCACCAGGGCCGAAGTTTGAGCCGACCAAAAATCAGCCGCAGCGGCTCGCTGCCGACAAAGACGCTCAGTCGGTCGACGTCGAGCTGATCCTCGCGGTCGACGTCTCCTACTCCATGGACATGGACGAGCTCGCGATCCAACGCGAAGGCTACGCGCAGGCGATCCAGTCGAAGGAATTCTTGCAGGCGCTGAAGCTCGGTCCGAACGGCCGGATCGCGGTGACCTATTTCGAATGGGCCGCCTCCACCGACCAGAAAGTCATCATCCCCTGGCGTCTCGTCGACGGCCCCGAGACTGCGGATGCGGTCGCCGCCGAAATCATGAAGACGCCGATCCGGCGCGCCTCGCGCACCTCGATCTCCGGCGCGATCACCTTCGCGATGCCGCTGTTCGACGAGGATCCCTATCGCGGCTTGCGCCGCGTCATCGACATCTCCGGCGACGGTCCGAACAACAATGGCGGCCCGGTCACGGTGGCGCGCGACGCCGCGCTCGAGAAGGGCATCGTCATCAATGGCCTGCCGATCATGGTCAAGGAGCCGTCCTACTCGACCATGGATATCGACAATCTCGACTACTACTACGAGGACTGCGTCATTGGCGGCCCCGGCTCCTTCGTGATCTCGATCAAGGACCGCGAGAAGTTCAAGGAAGCGATCCGCACCAAACTCCTGATGGAGGTTGCGGGTCGCACGCCGGACCGCCCCGTGATGCGCGTTGCCGACAAGGAGCCGCGGATCAATTGCATGATCGGCGAGAAGATCTGGTCGGATCGCTGGGGGCGCTAGAGCGTTTTCGAGCGACGCGGGCTAGGCCGATCCTCACCAGTTCGGCGCCCGCTTCTCCACGAACGCCCTCAAACCTTCCTGCGCTTCATCCGAGGTCGCGACGTTGCAGAAATCGTCGACGGCGCTGGCAATGCTGCGCCGGTAGTCGAGATCGATCTGGCGCATGAAGGCGGCCCGGCCCATCCGGAGCACCGCGGCCGATTTGCCGGAAAATTGCGCCGCGAGCTTCAGGGTCTCGGCCTCGAGCTGGGCGTCTGCGACGACGCGGTTCACCACGCCGAGCTCGCGGGCCTCAGTCGCGCTGAAGACCCGGCCGGTGAACAACAGCTCGAAGGCGCGGTGGCGTCCGACGATGCGCGGCAGATGGGCGTAGTGGATCGCGGGAATGACGCCGACGTCGATCTCGGGATAGCCGAACGTCGCGCTCTCGGAGGCCAGCACGACGTCGCAGGACACCGCCATGGTCATGCCGCCGCCCCGCGCCGCGCCACCGACCGCGGCAATCGACGGTTTGCCGAGCCCATACTGGGCATCGTAGAGATTGATATAGAGCGCCTGGAGGAATTCGCGGATCTGCGCGCCGGACTTGCCGAGCAGGATGTCGAGGTCGAGCCCCGCCGAAAACCGCTTTGCAATGGCGCTCGCCAGCACGACCACGCGCGCATCGTCATCCTCGGCCGCGCGGCGGAGCGCTGCGACCACGGCACGGATGACCTCGAGGCTCAGCGCGTTGACAGGCGGACGGCGCAGCGTGATGCGGGCGATGCCGCCTGCGCACTCGTAAGTGACGGGATTGTCTGATGTCATGGGGGTCTCCATGCCTTAGGTGGTCAGAAGTTTCAGCTGCTGCACGATCTGATCGTCATTGCGAGCGCAGCGAAGCAATCCAGAGTCTTTCCGCGGAGGCAGTCTGGATTGCTTCGTCGCAAGTGCTCCTCGCAATGACGATGCTATCCAGTCCGTCATCCTGAGGTGCGAGTGGCGCGATGCGAAGCATCGCGCCGGCAGCCTCGAAGGATGCACGGCCCCGATGTTTCCGCTTGGCCACCAGCGGGGCCATCGCCCTTCGAGGGCCGCTGAAGAAGCGGCCACCTCAGGGTGACGGGGTGGAGGTGCGCTCGACGACAGCTACTTCGCGGCCAACGGTGGCAGCGGCGGCACGCTGTCGTTCGGCGCTTCGGCCTGCATCGTGATCAGCGTCATCGAGACCAGATCGTAATAGCCGATCAGGCCGATGATATCCATGATGCCGCGCTCGCCGAATTTCTGCTGCGCTGCGCGGTAGATGTCGTCGGACACTTTCTTGTCGCGATAGAGCGCCATCGCAAGGTCATAGAGCGCGGCCTCGTCATCCTTCATCGCCTGCGGCCGCACGCCGTTCGCGATATCCTTGGCGACCTGCGGGTCGAGGCCGGCCTTCATCGCGAGCGGATAATGTGCGAACCATTCGTATTGTGCGGTCCATTGCCGCGCGGTGATCAGGATGGCGAATTCGCTGAGGCGCGCCGGCAGCGACGAATTCCAGCGCAGATAGTCGGACATCGCCGAGAGCTTTGGCGCCAACTCGGGATTGCGGATATAGGCGCGGTAGGGCGGGTTGGTGAACTTGGCATTGCGCGGCGGCACCGCGATCGCATCCGCCCATTCCTTCTGCGGCGGCGTGAGCTCGTCCGGCTTCAGCGGAACGAAGCGGGTCGGCTCCGCAGCGCGGCCCGCTCCCGACAGCGTCACAGCGAACAGCGCGGCCAGCGCCAGGCCAAGATATTTCATCGTCATCCTCCCATGTCGGCGGACTCGCGCCGCCTTGTTCGCCGTGCAGCTTACGTTGCGAGGCGCAGCGTGCAAGGCCTCAGGAATGCATGCTAGACTGCGTGGCGGAGATTGCTTGCGACGGAGAGGGATCAATGACCGACGAACGGGCGATGATGGTGGGCTCTGCGTCCGTCTTCGTCGTCGCCGACATCGGCGCCAGCCTTGCTTATTACCGTGACGTGCTCGGCTTCGAGGTCACCTTCGAATACGGCCAGCCTCCGTCCTATGCCTGCCTCTGCCGGGACGAGGTCGGCCTGCATCTGCTCGCGGCGGCCGTAACGAAGCGGTCGGCCGGGCAGGGCGGCCTCTGCATCTTCGTTCGCGACGTTGACCAGCTCTATGCCGAGCTGTCGGCGCGCTGCGCCACGCTGCTCAACCGGCCGGAGGACCGCGACTACGGTACGCGCGATTTCGACGTCGTCGATGCCGACGGCAATCAGCTCACCTTCGGCATGGGGACGGACGCCGCGGCCTGATTTCGTCGGCCGCGCGCGTCCGCTTCAGGCTCAGATCCGCGCCTCGAGGATCAGGTTGAACGGCGTTTCGGCGGCGCGGCGGAAGCGCGTCAGGCCGCCCTCGTTCGCGACCTTACGTAGCCTTGCCTCGCCGGCCTGCGCGCCGAGTGCGAGGCCGACCTCCTGGTCGAGCGAGGCCGGCGTGCAGATCATGGTCGACGCCGCGTAATAGACGCGGCCGACCGGATTGAGATTGTCTTCGAGACGGTCGCCGGCAAATGGCTCGACCAGCATGCAGGTGCCGTCCTTCGCCATGCTCTCGCGCACATGGCGGATGGCGCCGACGGGATCGCCCATGTCGTGCAGGCAATCGAAGAAGCAGACGAGATCGTAGCCTTCGGCCGGGTAGGTCTTGGCCGAATGGACCGCGAAGCTGACGCGGTCGCCGAGCTTCGCCTCCGCGGCGGCCTTTCGTGCCGCCTCGATCGAGCCCTCGTGATAGTCGAAGCCGTAGAAGCGCGAATTGGGGAAGGCTTCCGCCATCAGCCGCGTCGAGACGCCGTGACCGCAGCCGACATCGGCGACCTTGGCACCGCGCTTGAGCTTGTCCACGACGCCATCGAGCGCAGGCAGCCACTCCTGCACCAGGTGATGCATGTAGCCGGTGCGGAAGAAGCGGGCGGTGCCGCAGAACAGGCACTCGCTGCGCCGGTTCCAGCCGACACCCTTGCCGGACTTGAAGGCGTCCGTGATCTTCGGCTCGTCGAGAAACGCCGCGGCAATGACGTTGCCGACGGCACCGAGGAACACCGGGCTGTCCGGGTCTGCAAGCGCCATCGCTTGCTCCGGCAGCATCGAGAATTTTCCGGATGCCGAGTCATATTCGACGTAGCCGGACGCCGCCTGGCTCGAGAGCCATTCGCGGACATAACGCTCCGTCGTTCCGGTGGCGCTCGCCAGCTCGGCGGACTTCATCGGCCCCTTGGCGGCGAGGGCGCGGTAAAGGCCGAGCTTGTCGCCCAGCAGGACCAGCGATGCGTTCATCGCCGCCCCGACCTCGGTGATCATCTTGCCCATAAAGGCATTCAACCTGTCGGTATCGACGTCCATGATAGCCTCCATGCATGTGGGGCATTTTCAAAGGTCTGCGCACGCGCAGCACGGCGCGCGCAGCCTTGTAATTAGGTCCGCCCGCCACAGGTGAGGTTCAAGGCGTCAGGAAAAGGTGATGGCCGGAACTGGGTGGCGTGATCACGGGCATTGCGTGGCTGGCATTTGCACGATCCTGGGCATATAATCAGCGAGGTTTTTTGACGGTCACCTGAATGCCCAACTTCGCTCGTTCCTGCGGTCTTGCCACTCTCCTCACCGTGCTCTGCTTCGGCGGAGCGCCGGCTCATGCGCAGGTCGCGCCCGTGCAGTATTGGATCCCAGGCGGGGCTTTCGGCTTTGGCGGCAGCACCGACAGCTACGGCAATTTTCCGAGCTTCAATGCCGGCGATGCCAAGGCCGGTTATGATTTTCGTCCCGGCTTCGTTGTCGGAAGCCAGCACGGCAGCTTCGGTCTCGGCGGGTTCAGCCAGCCCGCGACGGTCGGCAATTTCAGCGCGCTGTCTTATGACAGCACGCAGTTCGGCTACAACACCAAGACCGCAGGCGGCATGCCCGTCACGTTCTTTGCCGGTTTCAACGCGATGAAATATGGCGACGGCATCGGCAGCTCGCTTGCGCCGCTGACCTCGGGTGTTACGCCCGGCTATGGCGCGTTCGCAGGCGTCGAGTTCAAGCCGACCTCGAACCTCAGCCTGTCGTTCGGGGCCGGGTTCACCCAGCAGGACTCGAGCCGCATGGACAGCGACATCAGGTCGAACATGCTGCCCGGCGAATCGCCGGCATTGAGCGGGCTGCGGCGCTAACGCTGCATCACCTGCTCCGGTGGACGCCGCAGAGATTTCGGCATGTCCGGACCGGTTCCGAAGCGCATCACGATATCGGGGCGCCGTTCGCCCAGTCCGAGCGAGGTGGCGAATTGCGGCCTAAGTGCTGCCACCTCGACCGGCTGGTTGACGAACGAATATTTGAGCCCCAGCGCGGTCGCCTGCAAGCCGAAACGCTGGCAGGCGCGGCCGACCGCGATCCAGTGCGCCTTGTCGCTGCGATCGGCTGCCAGCACGACGACACCCGCAGAGCTGTCGAGCTGCTCCCGGTATTTGCTGTTCTCTCCATCCTCGGTGAAGAAGAGGCTCAGGAGCGGTCGCGCGATCCATGCAGGCAGGGACGGATTTCCCGAGACACGCGAAAACAACCCGTCCGTCGTCGCAAGCGCATCGGTCTCGTTGAAGCGCATCCAGCTCACGAGCTCGCGCATGAAAGCCTTGTCACGCATCTGCGCTGAATTGCCCTCGATCACATAGTCGGTGACCGTCTTGATCGCGGCGCGCTCGGTCATCAGGATCGCAGCGACGTTCGGCTCGCGGCAGGCGTTCTCGAGCTGGCGCAGGATCTCGGGCCTAGCCTGCTTGCCGTCGAAGACTGCGCGGGTGCATTGCCTGAGGGGAATCGCGCCGGCCAGCGCCGATGCAACCGGCGGCGCCTCCTCGAGTGCGAGCACGATCCGGTCGCCGTCGACGACCGGGCTCGCGCGCCAGCCGAGCGTGGACGCCGAGAGAATGAGATTTTCGGCGGCGCAGCCGAGGCTGACGAAGAGGTGATGATCGTCCGGATCGACGGCCGGACAACGGCGAGCGAAGTCGGGCGCAATCGAAATCTCGTTGGCGTGGGCGGAGAAGATCCACGGCTGGGTGTTGTGGCTGTTGGCTGCTAGCGTCGCAAAGCGCACCAGCTCGCGATCCCTCGGCGCAGCCTGCAGCGGGGCTCGCGACGCTTTCACGGCTTCATCGTAGGTCATCGTCGCCGCTTTAGCAGGGAGGCTGCTGATCGCGGCCGCAGAAAGCCCGAGCGCGGTCGCGATGAACTGTCGCCGGTCAACCACAAAAATCCGCTCCACATCCTGTTGCGCAAGGACGCTTTTAGCGTCAGCAGACGCCGGCGCGATTGACCGGAATCAAAGCTGGAGGGTGCGGATCAATCCGGAATTCGCGGCCTAGCGCGCGAACCGCGCGACCAGCTCAACATGCGCGGTGTGGCGGAACTGGTCGACCGGAACGACGCTCTCGATTCTGTAGCCGCCGTCGATCAGCAGCCGCGCGTCGCGGGCAAACGTCGCGGCGTTGCAGGACACGGCTACGACCACCGGCACCTTGCTTGCGGCGAGTTTCAGCGCCTGAGCCTGCGCGCCCTGGCGCGGGGGATCGAACACGACGGCGTCGAAGTCGCGCAGCTCCGGCGGTACCAGCGGGCGGCGGAACAGGTCGCGCGGCTCGGCCTTGATCGGCTTCAGGCCGGGCGTGCGCGCGGCTTTCGCGAGTGCGGCGATCGCGCCGGCGTCGTTGTCGTAAGCCGTGACGCGCGCCTTCTCGGCGAGCCTGAGCGCAAACGGCCCGACGCCGCAGAAGAGGTCGAGAACCTCCTTGGCCTTGCCGACGCGCTCGGCAACGAGCGCGGCCAGCGTCTCTTCGCCCGCCACCGTCGCCTGCAGGAATGAGCCCGGCGGCAGCGTCACCTCGGCACGGCCCATCTTCACCGACGGCGGCAGGCGTTGCAGCACCAGCTCGCCGTGCCGCGTCAGCCGCGCCAGGCGATGCTGCTCGGCAACGCGCGATAGCGCCGTGACCAGCGGCGTCGGCAGCGGACCGGAGCCGCGCACGTCGACGTCGAGGCCGTTGGCAGTCGCAGTGACCTGGATGTCGAGCGGCTTCGTCACCGGCATCTTCGACGTCAGCGGCTCGGCCAGCGCCCAGGCGGCATCGAGCGCGCCTTCGAGCGCGGGATCGAGGATCGGGCAGCGATGGATCGGGATGACGTCGTGCGAGCTCGCGGCGGAGAAGCCGACCTTCAGCACGTCATGCGTGCCGAACCGTCCATGCAGCGTGACGCGCCGGCGGCCCGCGCCATGGGCATCGACCAGCGGCGCCACCTCGCAATCGATGCCGGCCTGCGCCAGCGTCTCGACCACGATGTTGCGCTTCCAGGCATGGTATGGCTCGGCCGCCCAGTGCTGGATCGCGCAGCCGCCGCAGACACCAAAATGCGGACAGAATGGTTCGATGCGCTCGGGGCTCGCGACGTCCACCGCCAGCAGCTTGCGGCGGTCGGGATGATGGCCGGCGACGTGATCGACCTCGACGGTCTCGCCGCCAAGCGTATAGGGCACATAGACTGCATCGCCCGCCGTCAGCGAGACGCCGTCGCCGCGATGGCCGACGTGATCGATCGTGACGCGTTCAACCACGGCGCGCGCCCAGGAAGAATTCGATGTTGCCGTCGCCGCCCGCGATCGAGGAGGGGAACACCTCGATGTCGGTGCAGTCGAGCGAGGCAGCGAAGGCCGCGATGTCGTCGCAGATTTCCTGATGCACGGCGGCGTCGCGAATGATGCCCTTCTTGTTATGCTTTCGATCGGCCTCGAATTGCGGCTTGATCAGCGCCAGGAGGCTCATTGGCGCAGCCGCCAGCGACAGCGCAACAGGCAGCACGGTTTTCAGCGAGATGAAGCTGACGTCGATGACGACGACATCGGGCCGCGCCGGCAGGCGCTTGCCCTCGTAGCTGCGGATGTCGGTCTCCTCCATCGACACGATCTTGGAATGACCGCGCAGCGAGGGATGCAGCTGGCTGGTGCCGACATCGATCGCGAACACCAGGCTCGCGCCGTTCGCCAGCAGCACCTCGGTGAAACCGCCGGTGGAGGCACCGACATCGAGGCAGACATGGTCCTCGATCTCGATCGGGTAGCGCTCCAGCGCGCCGGCGAGCTTGACGCCGCCGCGGGACACATAGGGATGCGCAGGCTCGGCCTGGATCACGGCGTCCTCGGCGATCGTCTCCGAGGGTTTTGACACCTGCTTGTCGTCGGCGGTGACGAGGCCGGCCTCGATCGCGGCGCGCGCCCGCGCCCGGCTCTCGAACAGGCCGCGCTCGACCAGCAGAACATCCGCGCGCTTGCGGGCAGGGGACATGATCTCTCCGAAAGACGATAGAAACGTCTATGTAGCGATCAATCGCGCGGCTGCCATCCGGACGCAAGTCTCGAACGCGGCCAGATCGTGCCAGACGTCGGCCGGCATCGCGGCCGGCGTCACCAGCGGGCAACCGTGCAGCTCCAGCGCGTGGATCATCATGAGATTGTCGACGAGACCGAAATCCTCGACCGTCAGCCCCTGCGCGTCGACCAGCCGCCCATCCTGGGACGTGACAGTCGTGAAGCGCGTGACGCGATCGGCGTAGCTAGCCGGATCGTTGCAATAGGCCAGACAAAATTTGCGGCGCCCGGCCATGTAGCCGAGCTCGTAGACGGTGCCGGGATCGGCGCCGGCGCCGCGGAACGGCGTCAAATTCGCGATGGTGGCATCGGCCCCGTCCATCATTGCCTCATTGCCGCAGAAAATCTGCCGCGACGCGTCGGCCGCGGCGAGGTCGATGGCGTTGTCGAGGGGGTAGAGGCCGGTGAGGCCGTGCGCAGCGCAGATCGCGACCTTCTGCTGGCCGATCTCAACCGCATCCGGCAGGAACACGTCGGGACCTGCCAGATAGATTTTCATGGAAGTCGCGCTGCTTCGGATGGTCGAAGCTCGCCCCTCAGGCGAGCTTGACTGTCTCGGCCTTCACGTCCTTGCCGAGCGCTTCGAACACCTTGGCGACGATGCCCTTGGCGTCGAGGCCGGCGCGGGCGTACATCGCCGCAGGCGTGTCGTGGTCCTGGAACACGTCGGGCAGCACCATCGAGCGGAACTTGACCATGCCGGTGTCGAGCACGCCCTGGTCGGTCAGGAACTGCGCGACATGCGAGCCGAAGCCGCCGACCGAGCCTTCCTCGACCGTGATGAGGACATCGTGGTCGCGGGCGAGCTTGAGCACCAGCTCGGTGTCGAGCGGCTTCATGAAGCGCGCATCGGCAATCGAGGTGGAGAGACCGTGAGCGGCGAGCTCGTCGGCCGCCTTCTCGCATTCGGCGAGACGGGTGCCGAAGGAGAGCAGGGCGATCTTGTTGCCCTGGCGGATCATGCGGCCCTTGCCGACCTCGAGCGGAACGCCGACGTCGGGCATCTCGATGCCGCGGCCTTCGCCGCGCGGATAGCGCAGCGAGCTCGGGCGATCGTCGATCGCAACCTGGGTCGCCACCATGTGCACGAGCTCGGCTTCGTCCGCCGCCGCCATGATCACCATGTTGGGCAGACAGCCGAGATAGGCGTTGTCGAACGAGCCGGCATGGGTCGCACCGTCGGCGCCGACGAGGCCGGCGCGGTCGATGGCGAAGCGGACGGGCAGGTTCTGGATCGCGACGTCATGCACGATCTGGTCGTAGCCGCGCTGCAGGAAGGTTGAGTAGATCGCGCAGAACGGCTTGTAGCCTTCGCTGGCAAGACCGGCGGCGAAGGTCACCGCGTGCTGCTCGGCGATGCCGACGTCGAAGGTGCGGTCCGGGAACGCCTTGTTGAAGATGTCGACGCCGGTGCCCGACGGCATCGCCGCGGTAATGGCGACGATCTTGTCGTCCTTCTGGGCTTCCTTGACGAGGCTCGCGCCGAACACGTTCTGGTAGGCCGGCGCATTCGGCTTGGCTTTCGCCTGCGTGCCGGTGGCGACGTCGAACTTGACGACGGCGTGGTACTTGTCGGCGGACGCTTCCGCCGGGCCGTAGCCCTTGCCCTTTTGCGTGACGACGTGGACCAGGATCGGGCCTTCCTCCATGTCGCGCACGTTCTTCAGCACGGGCAGGAGGTGGTCGAGATTATGGCCGTCGATCGGGCCGACGTAATAGAAGCCGAGCTCCTCGAACAGCGTGCCGCCGTCCATCATGAAGCCGCGGGAGTATTCCTCGACGCGGTTGGCGCGGTTGGCGATGATCTTGGGCAGGCGCTTGTTGATCTGCTTGGCCGCATCGCGCAGCGTGCGATAGGTCTTGCCCGAGTAGAGGCGCGACAGATAGGCGCTCATGGCGCCGACCGGCGGCGCGATCGACATGTCGTTGTCGTTGAGAATCACGATCAGGCGCGAGTTCATGGCGCCGGCGTTGTTCATGGCCTCATAGGCCATGCCCGCCGACATCGCACCGTCACCGATCACTGCGATAACGTTGTTCTTGCCGCCGGAGAGGTCGCGCGCGACGGCCATGCCGAGACCGGCCGAGATCGAGGTCGAGGAATGCGCGGCGCCGAACGGATCGTAATCGCTCTCGCTGCGCTTGGTGAAGCCGGACAGGCCGCCGCCGGTGCGCAGCGTGCGGATGCGGTCGCGGCGTCCGGTGAGGATCTTGTGCGGATAGGCCTGATGGCCGACGTCCCAGATCAGCCGGTCGCGCGGCGTGTCGAAGACGTAATGGATCGCGGTGGTGAGCTCGACCACGCCGAGACCCGCACCGAAGTGACCACCGGTCACCGAGACGGCATCGATGGTCTCCTGCCGCAGCTCGTCAGCGACCTGGCGAACCTGCTCGATCTTGAGCTTGCGCAGGTCGTCCGGCGTCCGGATGGTGTCGAGAAGCGGCGTCTTACTGTATGCGTTCACGGCGATTTCCAATTTGTCAGCGCCGGAAGATCGTTCCGGTGCGCGATGGGTTTGCACAATATCGGCGCAGCGCGAGTCCTAAAACCGTCGGAGCCACCTGCATGGGGCAAGGCCCCGTCTTCAAGCTTAGGTGAGCTTAAGTGCGCTCCGGTTCAGTCTCTGTGATCCCTGTCACTTAGATCGGCTTCGTCCGTCCCAGCCAATTTCATTAGCAGTTTGAAGCGCTTGTCGTCGGTAATCGATGCCCACGCAAGGCTTACAAAAAGCCACACTCCGCGCAGCTTTACACCAAAGCTTGGGCCAAAGCCAACCCGCTGGGTCGATTACAGGCATACCAGTGCAACCCGCGGGCCAGAGTGGTTAACCGTGGCGCCGGGTTTAGGGTTCCAATTTTGCCCGGTTCCCCGGCACGATTTTGGCCGGGAGTAAGCCCTTTTTGGACGGATTCGGGAGGGTGAAGGGGCCCCGCGCCGAGTTCCCCCAACTTTATGTCGTCTCGGTTGCCGCTGAAGCGGGAATCATCGGCGTGCAATCATGAAAAAATGCAGGCGGCCGATGCCGGGAACGGGCCTCTCGGCCCGGCAATCTTACTGAACGTCGAGCGGCGCGGTTCCGGTGGCCTGACCGCTGGCATCAGTGGTGATCTTGTCCACGCGCGCTTCGGCCTGGCGCAACAGTTCCTCGCAGCGGCGCTTCAGCGCCTCGCCGCGCTCGTAGATCGTCACGGATTCCTCGAGCGGCACCTTGCCGTCCTCGAGCCGCTTCACGATCGTTTCGAGTTCCTCGATCGCGCGCTCGAAGGTGAGCCGGGAGACGTCGACTTGGGTATTTTCGGCCATATCCGTTTCCGATTGCCCGATTTGCTTCTGATGCAAAACAGCAGCGTTTTGCGGGCTTAATGTGGCAGGTGGGTCAAGCGCCCATCAGGGCGCCGACATGCGCCGTAACAGATTCTTTCAGTCCTTGCAGGTCATAGCCGCCTTCGAGCACGGAAACAACGCGCCCCCCAGCGGACTTGTCGGCGAGATCGATCAGCTTGCGCGTGACCCAGGTATAGTCCTCGGCGCGCAGATTCAGCGAGGCCAGCGGATCGCGGTAATGCGCATCGAAGCCCGCCGAGATGATGAGCAGCTCGGGACTGAATTTTTCGAGCTGCGGCAGGATGAGGTTCTCGAACGCGGAGCGGAATTCGGGGCCGCCGTCCTCGGAGGCGAGCGGCGCGTTGACGATGGTGTCGTGGTCGCCGCGCTCGCCTTTCGCGCCGGTGCCCGGAAACAGCGGCATCTGATGCGTCGAGCAGTACATCACGGTGGGGTCCGACCAGAAAATGTCCTGCGTGCCGTTGCCGTGATGCACGTCGAAATCGACGATGGCGGCACGCTTGATGCCGTATTTGCGCTGCGCGTGGCGCGCGGCGATGGCGACATTGTCGAAGAAGCAGAAGCCCATCGGCTTGCCGATTTCGGCGTGATGGCCGGGCGGGCGCACCGCGACGAAGGCGTTGCGGTGTTCGCCGTTCATCACCGCTTCGGTTGCCGCCACCGCGCCGCCGACGCCGCGCATCACCGCCTCCCACGTGCCGGGAGACATCGAGGTGTCGCCGTCGACATAGACCTGTCCGCTGGTCGGAGCGATGTGGCGCAGCTCGGTGACGTAATCCTCGTTGTGGCACAGCGTCACGAGATCGAGATCGCCTTCCGGCGCCTGGTCACGAACGAGGTACTGGAAACGCTCATGCGAGAGCGCTTCCTCCACCGCGCGCAGGCGATCCGGTCTTTCTGGATGTCCCGGCGGCGTAACGTGGTCGAGGCAGGCCTTGTGGGAGAGGAGAAGCGTGCTCATCAGGTCGGCCTCACTGAATACGGGCTCTTGACGTCGTTGGCGCATCCGGCGCGAAAACGCAATGCAAAACCCAATCTATGCGTTCCACCGGGAATGGCAAACGCCTGTCCCGTTACGGCCCGTTTAATCCGGATCAATTCACGCGCAGGATGCGGGTCGGCGGCAACGGACCGATCGGCCCGTGCGCCCGGAAAAACGCGAACAGCGCGTCCGCGTCGTAGCCGCCATATTGCGGCGATGTGCCCTGCTTGGCGACGGTAAAGCCGTCGCCGCCGACTGCAAGGTAATCGTTGACGGTGACGCGGTAGCCGCTTCCGGGCTCGATCGGCCTGCCGTTGAGCGCCATCTTCTCAAGCGCGATTCGTTCACCGAACGGCTTTGACGCATCCCAAGAATAGCTGAACCCGTTCGACACCTGCAGGATCCGCGGCCGCGTCGGATCGAGCCATTGCTGCTCCAGCATGTCCTTGAGCTGGTTGCCGGTCAGCGTCATCGTGACGAGGCGGTTGCGGAACGGCTGGCTGGCGAACAATTCGCCAAAGGACACCGCGCCGTTCTCCTTCGGCACGATGTCGGTGCGGATGCCACCGGGATTGGTGAGCGCGATGACGGCGCTACCATCCTTGGCGTCCTTGGTGGCAAAGAGCTGCGCATCCGCGATCACGTCGCCGAGCGGGCTTTCGCCGGCTTCGTTCGGAATGCGCGACAGCGTCTGTGTCACCGATCCCGCCGGGCGATTGGCGATCGGCGCGGACAGCTTGTCGTAGGCATCTATCAGCGCGGTCTGCTCGGGGTCCTTCGCCAGCGAGGCATTGGCGACGATGACGTTGTCGGCCTTGGCGTCGACGATGTCGCGGGTCACAGGATCGAGCTTGAGATCGATCGCCGTGACCAGCGTGCCGTATTTGTCGCCGCTGGTGACCAGCCGCCCGTCGATCTGACAGATGTAGGCACGATGGGTGTGGCCGCTGACGACGACGTCGACGGCGCGATCGAATTTCTTGACGATGTCGACGATCGGCCCGGTGATGGCAGGGCATTCATTGTAGTCGCCGGAGGGCTCGCCGCCCTGGTGGATCAGCACCACGATCGCCTCGACGCCGCGCGCCTTCAATTGCGGCACCAGCGCATTCACCGTCTCGGCCTCGTCACGGAATTCGAGCCCGGCAATTCCGGCGGGCGAAACGATGCCCGCGGTTTCCTTCAAGGTCAGCCCGATGAAGGCGACGGGGATGCCTTCGAACTCACGGATCTCGTAAGGCGGCAGCACGCTCTTGCCGGTCGCGGTCTCCACAGTGGAGGCCGCGAGATAATGGAATTTGGCGCCGGTGAAGGGATGCGGTCCCTGGCAGCCGTCGACCGGATGGCAGCCGCCGTTCTGCATCCTGAGCAGCTCGGTCTTGCCCTCGTCGAACTCGTGATTGCCGACCGAGGTGATCGCAAGCCCCATCATCGAGAGGGACTCGACAGAGGGTTCGTCGTGGAACATCGCCGACAGGAACGGACTCGCGCCGATCAAATCGCCGGCGGCGACGAAGATCGTGTTCTTGTGTCCTTCGCGCAGTTGCTTGACCAGCGTCGCCATGTACTCGGCCCCGCCTGCCGCGATCATCACCTTCCTGGTCTTGTCCTCGGGATCGTTGATGCGAATTCCGCCCGGCGGCGGCCGCAGATTGCCGTGGAAGTCGTTGATGGCGAGGATGCGCAGCTCGACCGGCGCGGCGGTCTGGGCCGAGGCGGGGAGGGCGAAGGTGAGCGCGAGAGCGGCAAGGATGGATCGGTATCGCATGGAACCAGACTAGTCGTTCCGCGCGAAGATTTCACGAAAGTTCTTGCTGTCATTCCGGGGCGCTACAAAGTCGCGAGCTATGATGCGCAATTGCGCATCTGAGAATCCATCGTGCCTCAGCGTCGATGGATGAATGGATTCCGGGTTCGCGCTAAGCGCGCCCCGGAATGACGCCCCTACCGCTTCTTCCTGTTTGCGAACGCGTTGAACGCGGCAATCGCGTCGTCGGACTTCAACCGCTCGCTGAACAGATGGGCCTCCTGGTCGATGCGGCGGGTCAGATTTTCCGGCGGGGTGCGCAGCAGCTTGCGCGAGGTCGCGACCGCTTCGGCCGGCAGCCGGCAGATCTCGCGCGCCACCTTGCGCGCCTCGACCTCGGTATGTCCCGGCGAGACCACGGTATTGACGAAGCCGGCCGCGTGCGCCTCCGCGGCGGTAAAGGTCCGCCCCATGATCAGCATCGCAAAAGCGCGCTGGTAACCCATCGTGTTCGGCATCAGGAGGCTGGCGGCGCCGACCGGCACGAGCCCGAGATGGATATAGGGCGCGGAAAAGGTCGCCGCGTTCGAAGCCAGCACGTAGTCGCAATGGAACAGCATCACCGTGCCCATGCCGATCGACGCGCCGTCGACGGCTGCGATGATCGGCTTGGTGTTGAGGGCGAGCGAATAGAGAAACTTGGCGCCGTCCGACAGCGTCTCCGGGCGCGCGGTGTCGGCCTGGAGAAAATCGTCGATGTCGTCGCCGGCCGTGAACACGCCGGACCCGCCGGTGATGATCATGCAGCGGATGTCGGGGTTGTTCTGCGCGGTGTCGATCGCGCGGCTCATCTCCCGGTACATGCCCTGCGTGATCGCGTTCTTCTTGCCGGGACGGCGCAGGGTGATGACGCGTGTTCCACGCTCTTCGGTGACGACGATATTGCCATTCGGCATAAAGACCCCCTGCGGCCGCCGCGACGCCTGACTTTGGCGAGTCTCGCGAGCGGCAGCCTACATGATCTCGCAGGCGTGCCAATCCGCCCGCTCGACCTTTTCGAAAACGTCCCCGTGAGCCAGTCGCAGGGCGCTGCCGCTTTTCCGACCGGGAACTGCACTGCGCAGGATCACATGGGTTGTATCGCTTCGCACATGCAGTTGCGCATTGCAACAAATGGCTACAATGTTTAATTTGAAAAACCAATGGTTGTGGGGCACGATCACCCCATGCCGTTCCATTTGGCCGATTGCTCGATCGATGATTGCCGCAGCGGGCGCTGACGAATCCTCGCTGCGCTATCGCGGCTGGCGCGTCGTGCTGGCCTGCTTCCTGATGGCCTTCTTCATGTTCGGGTTCGGCCTCTACGGCCAGGGCGTCTATCTCGCCGAGCTGCAGCGCGCCCATGGCTGGCCGGGCACGCTGGTCTCCGCGGCCAGCACCTTCTCGTTTCTCCTGACCGCCGTCCTCGTCATCTTCACCGACGATCTGCTCGCCCGTATCGGGCTGCGGCCGCTGATCCTGTGCGGCCTGACGGCACTCGGCGCTTCGACGGTGCTGCTGGCGCTGATGCAGACGCCCTGGCAGCTCTATCTCGCCTATGCGCTGATGTCGGTCGGCTGGACCGGCATGGGCACGGTGGTGATCGCGACCGTGCTGAACGCCTGGTTCGAACGGCGCCGCGGCCTCGCGCTCAGCCTTGCCTTCAACGGGGCTACCTGCGGCGGCATCATCCTCGTTCCGCTGTTGCTGTCGCTGACAGGCAGCATCGGCTTCCGGTCCGCCATGCTGGCGGCCACGATGGCGATGGTAGTGCTGGTATTGCCCGTGGTCGTCATCTTCATCGGCTGGCCGGCGAAAATGTCGCAGGCGTCGGGCGACCGTCCGTCCGGCGGCGGCACCGCCGCGCCGGCCCATTCCCGAAGGGCGCTGCTCGCCAACGCGGCGTTCTGGACCATGGTGCTGCCGATCGCGATCGCGCTGCTGGCGCAGATGGGATTCATCATCCACCAGGTGACGTTCCTCGAGCCGCTGATCGGACGCTATGCTGCGGGCCTTGCCGTCACCATCATGGCGGCTATGGCGGTGGTCGGGCGCCTCTCGCTCGGCCTGTTCGTCGACCGGCTCGATCCGCGGCTGGCCTGCGCGGCGTCGATGACGAGCCAGGCCGCGGCGCTGTTCGTGCTTCTCCAGAGCACCAGCCCCACGGTGCTGCTGGTGTGCTGCGCCGTCTACGGCTTCTCGATCGGCAACATGATCACGTTCCCGCCCTTGATCATCCAGCGCGAGATCGGCTCTACGGCCTTCGCCGCCGCGATGGGATTGGGCACGTCGATCAGCGGCGTCGTCAGCGCCTTCGGCCCGGGCATCGTCGGCCTCGTGCGCAGTTTCACCGGCAGCTACACGATGGCATTCGCGATGTGCGTCGTGCTCGATGTCATTGCAGCCGGTATCGTGCTGTGGCGGCCGGGGAAGCGCGTAGAGGTGTCGCGAGATCTGTCACCTGAGCGAGATCGTAGAGTGGGTTAGGCCCGTAGCCCGGATGGAGCGAAGCGTAATCCGGGATCCGTGCCACAAGCGACAACGGCCCCGGATTGTGCGGAGCCTGTCATCGGGCGGCGCTTCGCGCCGACCCGTTGGCTCCATCCGGGCTACGAGACCTCAACTTACCCCAGCAACACCGCATCTGCCGCGGCGACCGACTCCGCACTCTCGGTCACCGTGCGCTCCAGCGCCCCGGCCTGCACACTGATGTTCTCGGCGAAGAAACGCGCGAGCGACACGTAGCGCGATGCATCCGTGTTGCCGTCGGCCTTCGCCGCGAGCGCCTCGGAGGCCAGCATGCAGCCGCCGAGTGTCGCGCCGAACTGCTGCAGATACGGCGTCGCGCCGGCGAGCGCCTCGTTCGGCGCGGAGGTCACGCGCTCCAGCAGCCATTTGCTGGTGCGCGTCAGCGCCTCCAGCGCCTCGCGCAGTTTCGTGCCCGTGGTGCCGAAGGCGGGATCGTTGGACGCTTCGACCTGCTTGACGGTCGCGGAAAGTTCATCGAGCAGCGCCCACACCGAGGCGCCGCCATTGGCCGCCAGCTTGCGCGTCACGAGGTCGATCGCCTGGATGCCGTTGGTGCCCTCGTAGATCGCGGTGATGCGGGCGTCGCGATAGTGCTGGGCCGCGCCGGTCTCCTCGATGAAGCCCATGCCGCCATGCACCTGCACGCCGAGATAGGCCACCTCGTTGCCGATGTCGGTGGAATAGCCTTTGGCCATCGGCGTCAGCAGCGCCGCGCGCGCGGCCGCATCGGCGCGCACCTTCGGGTCCTTGGCGCGTGTCGAGACGTCGATCGCGACGGCGGTCGCATAGCAGATGGTGCGCGCGGCCGCGGTCTGCGCCCGCATCCGCATCAGCATGCGCTTGACGTCGGGATGCACGAAGATCGCATCCGAGCCGTCGCCCTTCTTGCCGATGGCGCGGCCCTGCTTGCGCTCCTGGGCATAGGCCAGCGCCTGCTGATAGGCGCGGTCGGCAACGCCGACGCCTTCGAGGCCGACGCCGAGGCGGGCCTGGTTCATCATCGTGAACATGCAGCGCATGCCCTGGTTCTCTTCGCCAATCAAAAAGCCGATGGCGCCGCCATGATCGCCCATGGTCATGGTGCAGGTCGGCGAAGCATGCATGCCGAGCTTGTGCTCGACGCCGCTGGCAAAGATGTCGTTGCGTGCGCCGAGCGAGCCGTCGGCGTTCACCATGAACTTGGGCACAAGGAAGAGCGAGATCCCCTTCGTGCCGGCGGGCGCGTCGGGCAGACGCGCCAGCACGAAATGCACGATGTTATCGGTCATGTCGTGCTCGCCATAGGTGATGAAGATCTTCGTCCCCTTGATGCGATAGGTGCCGTCGGCCTGCTTCTCGGCGCGGGTGCGCAGCGCGCCGACGTCGGAGCCGGCCTGCGGCTCGGTGAGCTGCATGGTGCCGGTCCATTCGCCGGAGACGAGCTTTTCGAGATAGATCGTCTTCAGCTCGTCGCTGCCATGCGCGTCCAGTGCCTCGATCGCCGAGGCCGTCAGCAGCGGGCAGAGGCCGAAGGCGACGTTGGCGGCGCTCCAGATCTCGGTGCAGGCGGCGTTGATCGCGATCGGCAGGCCCTGGCCGCCGAAATCTTCGGGGCCCGACACTGCGTTCCAGCCGCCCTCGGTCCAGCGCTTGTAGGCATCCGGCCAGCCCGGCGCCGTGGTGACCTTGCCGGCGTCGAGCTTGATGCCGTGCTCGTCGCCGACCTTGTTGAGCGGCGCCAGCACATCGGTTGCGAACTTGCCGGCTTCCTCCAGCACGGCCGCGGCAACGTCGGCGTCGAAATCGCCGTAATGGCCGGCTTCCACGGCAGCCTTCAGGCCGGCGCCATGGTTGAGCGACAGCAGCATGTCAGAAATCGGCGCGCGGTAGGTCATGGCTCACTCCCGTCGACATCATTGGCGCCGTATTCCCATGAAACGGCTGAGGTCTCAATGGGCGGGATGCCCGGGAAAGGGTCATGACCGGGACTATAATACTATAATAGAGTATGGCGCGGTCGCCCCCGAGGCCTGTGGTATTTTGCCCCTCCAGGCGGTTGAAATGCCGCGCCGCTCCCTATAGACCGGCTGCGACCGAAGGGAATCTGCGGGAGCTATTCACCCCCGTTCCGTCAGTCGCCTGTTGGGGCGTAGCCAAGCGGTAAGGCAGCGGATTTTGATTCCGCCATTCGGAGGTTCGATCCCTCCCGCCCCAGCCAGCGCTTAAGCTGTTGAGTTCGTTGTGCAAGTAGGTTCTATGCCGCCAATTTTCTTGGGCGCGTTTGGAAATTGAGATTCTGAAGCGCTAATTAACGCGCAGGGCGTCACGCGGCGAGTGTTGCGAGCTACCGGCTGGCTCACATGCGAACGCGAAGAACGCTGTTGGCCTTGTCCGCGGCCCGTTGCAATACCGGCAAGAAGCGGCGCTGGAGATCTTCGATCGACGCCCGACTGGTCGGCGCTACCACTTTCATCGCCGCAGCAATTTTCCCGTTCCGATCAAACAGAGGAACGGCGATTGAGCGTACTCCCTCTTCGAATTCCTGATCGCCCAAAGCCCAGCCTCGTTGACGCGCAAGCGCTATCGCCTTCTTCAGTCGCACTGGATCAGTGATCGTGTTTGGACTTCGCTTCGCTAACTTCGCCTTTCCAAGCTGCTCGTCGAGGGCGGCGGGGTCTAAAGCTCCCAGGACGATATGTCCCAGAGAGGAAGCGTGGGCAGGAATGCGTGATCCGACGCTGAGAGTGGCATTGACGACCCGACGGGCCTGGACACGCGCGACATAGATGACATCCGGCCAATCCAGCACCCCCACGGTGCAGGACTCGTTCAACTCGTTCACGACCTCTTCGATGAAAGGCTCCAGCGTTTCCCACATATTTTGCGAGGACAGATACGCGAACCCGAGGTCCAATACCTTTGGACGGAGCGTGAATGATTTCCCATCGAAGCTGGCATAGCCAAGATCGTTCAAAGTGAGCAGGAAGCGTTGGACGGTGCCCCGGCTCAAGCCTGTTTGCCGCGCAGCCTCGCTGATCGTCAGCGACGGATGATCGCGATCAAAGGCACGGATAACCTCGAGTCCTCGCTGTAAGCCTTGGATGAAATAGCGCGGCTGTTTGGCTGGGCCCGCGCGCTTGGCTGTCTTGATCGTCTTCATCATCGACTTCCCATCGTCCGCTTATCGGACAAACGGTCCACGAGTTCAATATCCGATGCTTGTCCGTTTATCGGACAAATGTCCGAATATTGACCGATCTGCATCTGCCGGTTATTCTGGCGGCTGCCGCAGACCACAGAAATTCATCCCTTGGCGAAGCCATCAAGCTCCGAATACCTGCGTGGCGCACTCTACGGCCTCGCGACCGCGTGCATCTGGGTATCCTGGATCGTGGCCGCGCGGCTCGGGCTCAGAACGAGCCTCAACCCCTGGGACATCACGGCCATTCGTTGTGGTGTCTCTGGAGTCATCTTGCTGCCGTATCTGCTGAAGGTGGGTGTTCCCGCTGGCCGGCTGGGGGGACCGGGGCTGGCGGCGATTGTGCTGGGCGGCGGGGCGCCGATGGTGCTGGTCGCCTACGGAGGCCTGCAGTTCGCCCCGGCAGCCCACGCAGCATCGCTATTTACTGCACTCATCCCCTTGCTTGTTGCGATCTTGGCCGCTGTCGTCCTTGGCGAGACATTCAATGTTTCAAGGCAGATCGGGCTTGCCTTGATCGTGACTGGGGCTCTCCTCATCGTCGGTGGCGCGGGTGGCACGATCGGATCGCCGCAAAACATCGGCCACGCCCTGTTCATCGGCGCGGCCATGTTGTGGGCCTGCTACACCGTCGCGATGCGCAAAGCGAGATTAGACGGGCTCCACGCGGCCGCTATCGCCGCTATCGGGTCACTGATCGCTTACGTGCCAGTGTACGCCGTCATGTTCGGGGCCAATCTGCTCAATGCACCTTGGCGCGACGTCGCTCTGCAAGCCCTCGTCCAAGGACTTCTCACGCCCATTGTATCGTACTGGCTTTACGGACGCGCGGTCAGCATTCTTGGCGCATCGAACGGCTCGGCGTTCGCAGCCCTAAGCCCTGCCATGACGGCACTCGTGTCCGCGCCGCTCCTCGGCGAATGGCCGGCAACGGGTGATTGGATCGCAATATTTCTAATTTCTGGTGGTGTGTACGTTGCAAGTGGAGGCTTGGTCCGGGTCCGACGAGCCGGACACCGAGCCGCTCCCCGGTCGCAGTGATACAAGGTGAGGTGGCAGTCATGGCAGCAGCGACATTGGCCGGCGCGGCCAACACCGTGTGGACGGAAGACACAAGGATTGATCAAGCTTCGTGCGAGGATCTGGGACAGCTCGTGGCAAGGCGCTGGCTGGAACGCAGATCTCTTCCATTGATCGATGAGAGCCTGTCCATGGAAAGGGCGCTGTGCGCCCGAGACAAATTCTTGAGCCTCATTCAGCCGCTGTTGGGAGCTCCTCTGGGATACAAGGTCGCAGCGATAACGCCGCCAGCACAGAGGGATCTGGGCATCAATCAGCCATTAGGCGGCATCTATCTTGCTGGGATGTTCATTTTCGAGAACAACGCTCCGGTCCCGATCAGCTACGGCAATCGACCGATTGTTGAGGCGAAATTGATGGTCGCCGTCAGGGATGAGGGTATCAACGAAGCGAAAACGATCGAGGACGCAGCGAAGCACATTGCGTACATTTTACCAAGCATCGAGCTCGGGGATTCTCTCGCTGACATCGGGCAAAAGCTCACCGCGCCGATCTTGATGCTCTACAATGTCGGCGCACGCGCGGCGCTTCTCGGTCCACCCATCGCTTTCGATGGCTCGGAGAAAGCTATTCGAGCGCTCAATTCGCTCGTTGTGACCACGACAGATTCAAGCACCGGTCGTCATATCGACAGACAATCGGCCGACGCCATGATGGGAGGCCCGCTCGATGCGGTGCTTTGGATTATTCGAGACCTGCACATTCGAGGTGTGAGGCTGCGCGCCGGGGATCGCTTGGGGCTCGGAGCCTTGTCGCGCGTGCGGCCGATGCCAGGTCTGCTGCTGGAGACGCGATGGGAGGGACTTACGGAAAGTCCAACGGTGGTCAGAGCGACATTCGAATAGCGTCAGCGGGGCGCTGTTTTGGCATTCGGTTCATGTTTGAGAGGCGAGCGTGACAAAGAGATTTGCAAAGGCCGAAAAGATAGTCTTGTGCTGGCTTGCAACGGTTGACGCCAGGAACAGGCCCAATGTGACACCCAAGGAAATTTTTGCAGAGATCGGCGACGGCTCACTTGTCATCGCCGATATTGCTTCGGCCGGTAGCGTGCAAAACATCAGAGCCAATCCGGCGGTCTGCGTCAGTCTGATAGATGTCTTCCTTCAGCGAGGACGAAAGCTGGAGGGTGCAGCCGAGATCATCGCGCCGGATCACCCCGACTTCACCGGGCTGGTTGCACCACTGCTTGGGATGACCGGCGGCAAGTTTCCGATCCGCCACGTGATTTCCGTCCGTATCGAGCGCGCATCACCTATGCTCGCGCCGAGCTATCTGTTCTTTCCTGAGCGGAGCGAGGAGGAGTTGCAGAACGACGCCTATCGGACCTACGGCGTCCAACCGATTAGAGGATGATCGCGAGTCTCGCATCGCAGAACCTTGGGAGGAGGAGAAGTCTAGCCAACTCGGGATGCGGCGTATGAAAGGCGGTCTGTCATTTGGAAACGGCTTCCAAGCTATTGAATTTGCTGGAGCTCGTTTTTTTCATTTTTTCTAAATGCCCCTTGAAATCATTGGACAATCAAACGGATTTTGATTCCGCCATTCGGAGGTTCGATCCCTCCCGCCCCAGCCAGATTTTTTCCACACAGCCTGCCCGTGCACGAATACCATGACACGGCACTGATCAATCAGATTCGGCCGTGGCGGGGATGGTAGCTGGTTCAAAGAGAGCGCGTGGAGGCAGCGGCCGCGTCAAGCTCGAGGAGGTTGCCCGCAAGGCCAATGTCTCGACCGCGACCGTTTCGCGCGCCTTCAACGAACCCGACAAGGTCTCCGAAGAGGTCAGGCAGCGGGTCAAGGATGCCGCGCGCGCGCTGAACTGGATTCCGAACGCGGCCGGGCGGGCGCTGGCGTCGCGCCGGACGCATATCGCCGGGGCCATCATCCCGACGCTCGACAACGAAATCTTTGCCCACCAGATCAGCGGCATGCAGAGCGTGTTCAGCGAACGCGGCTTCACGCTGTTCCTGGGCTGCTCGAACTACGATCCGCACGAAGGCTTGAAGCAGGCCGATGCCATGCTGGCGCGTGGCGTCGAAGCGCTGGCCGTGGTCGGTGAAAGCCATCCGCCAGAACTCTTCGAGGCGCTCAATTCGCGCGGCATTCCCTATGTCGTGACGTACTCCTACAACAAGCTGTCGCCGCATCCGTGCATCGGCTTCGACAACCGTGCCGCCTTCCATCGCATGACGGATCATTTGCTGTCGCTCGGCCACCGCCGCTTTGCCGCGATCTTTCAGCCCGACACCAACAACGACCGGGTGAAGCAAAGGCTTTGCGGCGTCCGTGATGCGCTCGCCACTGCGGGCCTTGAGATCGCCGCGCAGGATCTGATGATGGGTCCTTCGACGCTGGAGTTCGGGGCGGAAAGTTTTGCGGCCTTGATGAGCCGAACGGGCGGGCCCAGGCCCACCGCGATCGTCTGCGGCAACGACAATCTGGCGATCGGCGCGCTGATGGCCGCGCGGGAAGGCGGCTTGGAGGCGCCGAGGGATTTTTCGATCACCGGCTTCGACGACCTTGCGATTTCATCACGCTTCTCTCCCGGGCTGACGACGATGAAGGTCGACAACCAGCAGATCGGCGTCCTCGCGGCCAACGAGCTGCTCGCCGTGATCGCGGGCGAGCAGGCGCAGGTTCAATCCCGCGAGATCGTGCCCGTCCTGAAGATCCGCGAGAGTGCGGGCGCGCGAGGCCGCTGACGCGCGAGCGCCAGCAACGATCATCGCTTCGATAGCCGCGCAAACGCCCCCGAAGCGGACGCTTGACAGCATATATGTAAGCGCTTACATGAGCGCGTTTTTTAAAAGCCATGAAAGCACCCGGCGGGTCTCTCGCCGGAACGGGACGGAGAGGAAACGAGAATGCGCGATAGCCTTTTGCGATGGGCCAGGACCTGCTCGATGGCGGTGTCCCTGCTGCTGCCGGTGATGGGAACGGCAAGCCCGGCAGCCGCCGAGGAGAAGCTCGTCGTCTGGTGGAACAAGGGCTACTACAAGGCCGAAGAAGACGCGCTGCTCGACGTCATCAAGAAGTTCGAGGCCAAGACCGGGGTCAAGGTCGAGCTGTCGCAATATGCGACGCAGGACATGATGCCGAAGCTGGTGGCCGCGCTCGACGCCGGCAGCCCGCCCGACGTCACCTATGCCGACACCTATCACTTCCAGGGCGCCGGCAAATGGGCGTCCGAGGGCAAGCTGGTCGACCTGACCTCCGTCCTCACCCCGATCAAGGGCGAGTTCTCCCCGCAGTCGCTCGAAACGGTCATGCTCTACAACGACAAGACCAAGGCGAAGGCCTACTACGCCTTCCCGCTGAAGCAGGCGACGCTGCATCTGCATTATTGGAAGGACATGCTCGAAGAGGGCGGTCTCAAGGACACCGACATCCCGAAGGACTGGAAAGGCTTCTGGTCGTTCTGGTGCGACAAGGCGCAGCCGGCGGTGCGCAAGGCCTCCGGCAAGCGCATCTACGGCATCGGCCATCCCATGGGCGTCGACGCCACCGACAGCTTCATCTCCTTCCTGGTGTTCATGGACGCCTACAACGTCGTGCTGGTCGACGATAACGGCAAGCTCCTGGTCGACGACCCCAAGGTGAAGGCCGGCCTCGTCGCCGCCATGAAGGACTATGTCGAGATCGCCGCCAAGGGCTGCACGCCGCAATCGGCGACGAGCTGGAAGGACCCCGACAACAACGTCGCCTTCCACAACAAGACGACGATCATGACGCACAATTCGACGGTGTCGCTCCCCGGCAAATGGCTGGACGATGCCGGCAACGAGACGCTCACCACCGAGCAGCGCGACGAGGCGAAGAAGAACTACTACGACCGCATCCGCACCATGGTCTGGCCCAATAAGCCCGACGGCACGCCGGTGCACACCCGCGCGTCCGTGGTGGTCGGCCTGATCTTCGAGCAGGCCAAGAACAAGGATCGCGCCAAGGAGTTCGTCTCGTTCCTGCTGCGCGATGAGAACCTGCAGCCCTATATCGAAGGCGCGCTCGGCCGCTGGTTCCCGGTCAAGACCGCGGCGCAGAAGTCCGCTTTCTGGGACGGCGACGTGCATCGCCGTGCCGTGCGCGACCAGTTCTTCGCCGGCGTCGGTGGTTACGAGATGAGCAAGAACTACAAGTTCACCACCCTCAACAACGAGAACGTCTGGATGAAGGCCGTCAACGCCATCGTCACCAACAAGGTGCCGGTCGAGAAGGCCGTCGACGACATGATCGTTCGCATCAAGGAAGTGGCCGGCAACTGATCGCCGGGTCCGAACAGTACCGCTCACGCGCTGCAAGGCGCGTGAGCGGCAGGGATCGTCAGTCGTGGATCGCCTGTCGCGAGCGAAGCTCTGTGGAGATCGTAGAGTCCATGTCTCTCATCACCGTCTTCGGTTCGATCAACGTCGACCTCGTCGCTGGTGTCGACATGATTGCCAGACCCGGCGAGACGGTGCTGGCGACCGGCTACGCGACGCTCTGCGGCGGCAAGGGCGCCAACCAGGCGGTCGCCGCCGCGCGCGTCTCGCTTCGGGGGCGCGTCGCCATGGTCGGCCGGGTCGGGCGCGACGGGTTCGGCCAGCTTTGTCTCGACAATCTTGCCGCCAACGGGGTCATCGTCGATAGCGTCACAACGGGCGCGGAGCCGACCGGATGCGCCTTCATCAGCGTCAGTGCCGACGGCGAGAACGCGATCACGGTGGCGAGCGGCGCCAATGGCTGTCTTGCAGCCGACGCGATGCCGGCTGCCGGGCTTTCCGCGACGACGACCCTCGTCCTTCAGATGGAGGTCCCGTTCGCGGCTTCGCTCCTCGTCGCCCAGCGCGTCCGCGCGACGGGCGGCCGCGTGATCTGGAATCTCGCGCCTGTGCCGGAGCGCCTCAGCGAAGCCGAGCTGCGCGCGCTGCTCGAAGCCACCAGCGTTCTCGTCGTGAACGAGCACGAGGCCTGCGCCGCCGCGCGGCGACTAGGCTGGACCGGCGACGATTTCGAGAACGCCACGGCGTTTCTCGCGGCCACGGGCGGGGTGACCTGCATCGTCACCGCGGGCGCGCTGGGTGCGCGCGCCTTCCATCCGGACGGGACGCGCCACACTGCAGCGGCCGAACGGATCCTCCCCATCGATACGACCGGGGCAGGTGATACATTCGTCGGCATTCTGGCGGCCGGGCTCGACGAAGGGCGCGGCTGGCCGGAGGTGCTCGCTCGCGCGTCCCGCGGAGCCTCGCTGGCCTGCCTCGCCCACGGCGCGCAGCGCGGCATGCCCACCGCCGAGGCGCTGGCGTGAACGACTGTCCCTTCGACAGGCTCCTGCCTGTCACCGATTTCAACGTCTTTGGAGCTGATCTGTGACTGCAACCCTCAAAGGCATCATTCCGGTGATGCTGACCCCGTTCACCGAAGCGAACGCGATCGACTATGCGGGCCTCGAAAAGCTGATCGAATGGTACATCGCCAATGGCGCCGATGCGCTGTTCGCCGTGGCCCAGTCGAGCGAGATGCAGTTCCTGAGCCTCGACGAGCGCATCGCGCTGGCGCGTTTCGTCGTCCAGAAGGCGGCAGGCCGGGTGCCCGTCATCGCGTCGGGCCATGTCAGTGAATCGCCCGCGGATCAGGTGACCGAGCTGACCTCGATCGCCAGGACCGGCGTGGACGGGCTGGTGCTGGTCACGAACCGGTTCGATCCGAACGGGCAGGGCGGCACGGTCTTCATGGACAATCTGCGTGGCCTGCTCGATGCGCTTCCCGCCGGCCTTCCGCTCGGCCTCTACGAATGCCCCGCGCCGTTCCGCAGGCTCATGTCCGACGACGAGCTGGCGTTCTGCGCCGACAGCGGGCGCTTTGCGATTCTCAAGGACGTGTCCTGCGATCTCGAGACGGTGAAGCGCCGCGTGACCCTGACCAAGAATTCCTCGCTCGCCATCGTCAACGCCAATGCGGCGATCGCCTTTGACGCCATGAAAAGCGGCTCCGCCGGCTTCACCGGCGTGTTCACCAATTTCCATCCCGATCTCTACAAATGGCTGCTGACGCACAGCGCGACGCATCCGGCGCTGGCGGATGAGCTCTCCGTCTATCTCGCGCTCGCCGCGATGGCCGAGCCGATGGGCTATCCCAAGTTGGCGAAGCTGTACCATCAGCGGCTCGGCACGTTCGCGTGCGCCCACAGCCGGGCCGTCGACTTCGACATCCGCGAGCGCTTCTGGGCGCTCGATGCGCTGCTCGACAAGATCATGCAGGGCCAGGCGAACTTCCGCGCCAGGATCGCGGCCGCGGGTTGATGGCGACGGTGCCTATCTCGATGATGTGAGGGCGCTGGCCGCGCGGCGGCTGCCGAAAGTTTTGGCAACGAGTGCTCCCCCCTGAATCCAGTAGGCTATCCTCTTCTCACTCCCGCCCCCGCCAGCCGATCTGCCCCCCGCGCGTGCCAGAGTGTGTCGCAGGAGCAACAGACGGCGCCTTTCCGCGAGTGGCGGCCGGATTCAGGCCTCCCGCACCCTTGTGAACGAGCAATCGGTTCCAACATTCGCTCGCACATCATTCACGCGCCGCGAGCGGCGGGTGGGGTGGAATGAGGGTTGCCGGTTGCGAGTGAGCATCATGGGCGCGTTCTTCAGAATCGCGATCTCTGCATTTGTCCTGTCGCTTCTTGTTGAGCCGCATGCGGCCTCGGCTCACGCCATCATCGTGTCGTCCGCGCCGACGGCGGGTGCGACCGTATCAGGCGATGCGGTGGCAATCCGCCTGCACTTCAACAGCCGGATCGACCATGTCCGCTCCAAGCTGACCCTGCTCGCGCCGAACGGCGAGTCGCAAGCGCTGACGCCGGCCGCCGATGCGCCGGTCGACGAGCTCAATGCCGATGCGACGCACCTGTCGAGCGGCGCGTGGCGCCTGCGCTGGCAGGTGTTGAGCGTCGACGGGCACATCACGCGCGGCGACATTCCGTTCAAAGTTCGCTGATGCTGCGCCCTTGTATCTGCTCCTCGACATCTTTGGTTATCTGTCGGTCGTCCTGCGCGGCCTGATCCTCATCGCGCAGTCCTTCACGCTTGGCGGTCTCGCGTTTTGGATGTTGCTGTGGAATCCGCTGCGGCCGCAGCTTTCGACCGGCGGTCCGACGATCGAGGAGAGGTGCCGGACGTTTCTCAAGGTCAGCGCCGCGGCATGGGCGTTCCTTACCATCGCCTCGCTGGCGCTCAACGCGGCCGCGCTGGTCGGAACGCTCCAGGTCTCGTGGGGCGACGCGGTCAGTGCCGATTTCGGCCGGGCCGACGTCATCATTGCGGCATGCGCACTGAGTATCGCTACCCTCGCAAAAGGTTCGGCGCGAGGCGTGCGGTCGGTCGTTCTTGTCGCGCTTGCCCTGTTGGCGCTCGCCATGCAGACCAAGTTGACACACGCGGCGAGCCGGCCGGACCTGCGATGGCCGCTATTGTTGTCCGATGCCGGCCACGTGCTGGGGGCGGGAATCTGGATCGGGGGGCTGCCCTATTTCCTGCTCGCGCTCAACGGCTGCAAGGACGCGGGCGACTGGCGCCTCATCGCACGGCGCTATTCGCTGATGTCGATGGCCGCGGTCGGCGCGATCCTCATCGGCGGACTGACGATGGCGGTGACCTATATCGGCTCGATCGATGCGATCTACGGGACCGCCTATGGCGTCATGACGCTGGCGAAGGTTGGATTGCTGTTGATGCTGCTGGCGCTCGGGGCGGGCAATTACGTCCTCGCCGAGCGGCTGCGCCGCGATCCCGCGACGCCGATCCTGCGCCTGAAGCGCTTTGCCGAGGTCGAGATCGGGATCGGCCTCACCGTTCTGCTCGCCGCTGCGTCGCTGACGTCGCTGCCGCCGGGCGTCGATCTCGCGCAGGATCGCCTGAACTGGCAGGAGATCGTCGAGCGCGTGACGCCGCAATGGCCGCCGCGTCTGACCAGCCCGGATTATGACAAGCTCACCGTCGCGCAACTCCAGGCCAGGATCACCCTGGCGGACGCCGGGCGCGCGAACGCACAGGCCGCCTACGTTCCCGGCGAGGGCACGATCCTGCCGCGCAATGCCGAAGACATCGCCTGGTCCGAGTACAACCACCATTGGGCCGGGATCTTCGTGGTGTTGATCGGGTTGCTCGCGCTGATCGAGCATTTTCACTGGGGGCGATGGGCGCGGCACTGGCCGCTGTTGTTCCTGGGGATGGCCGCCTTCCTGTTCTTTCGCGCCGACGAGCAGGCCTGGCCGCTCGGGCCGGCGGGCTTCTTCGAATCGTTGCGCGATCCGGAAGTGGCGCAGCATCGCATCTTCGTGCTGCTCATCGCCGTGTTCGGCATTTTCGAGTGGCGCGTGCGCCTGCGCGGCGGCCATGCCGGGCTGGCGGCGCTGGTGTTTCCCCTGACGACGGCGCTGGGCGCGGCGCTGTTGCTGACGCATTCCCACGCCATCGCCAACATCAAGGATCAGCTCCTCATCGAGATGAGCCACACGCCGCTGGCGCTGTGTGGGGTCTTGGCGGGATGGGCGCGCTGGCTCGAATTGCGCATGGACGGTCGCGTCCGTCAGGCGGCGGCCTGGGTCTGGCCGGTCGCCTTCATCCTGGTCGGGCTGATCCTGCTGGACTATCGCGAAGCCTGACGGCGCGTCGTCAAAGCGAGCTGCCGCCGCAGATAACGAGCTGCTGACGCGGCCGCGATTGGCGGCCCTCAATGACGTAGCATCGTCATGCAAATGCGCATCTACTCGGCACTGCGCTTCCAGGCGCCGGTGCCCAGCTTGCCGGTGATCACCGCCAGCGCATCGTGGATCTCATAGGCGCCGCCGTCGCTATAGCCTGACAGGCCCCTGATTGCGTGCAGGGTCCAACGGCCGTTCGCCGCAGTGATGGTGCCTTCGTGCGGGCGGGCCGAGTGCTGCGGCTCGGCGTGGAACCTGTAGGTGCCGTCGCCCATGATCTGCCAGATCCAACGCGACTGCCCGCGGCTGCTCGGCACCATGATCTCCCAGGTGCCGACCAGCGCGGGATCGATCATTGTCGACGTCGTCGTGTCCGGCGGAGCAGGAGAGACGACGGCCGGAAGCGGGCCGGGCGGCGCCGCCTGCTCGCTACCTGCCGGTGGCCGGCCCGCGAGGTAGATCGCCTTGCGCGACAGCGAACCGTAGACGAACGGTTGTTGTTCGTTGCGGGTCGCCTCCATCACGTCGTCGCGGACATTGCGGAACATGAAGGTCACCTCGACGCCGGGCGCCTCGATGTTGTGCAGGAGCGCTGCTGCAAACGGGCTGTTGCGCGCGTCGCCGTCCAGCGCGGTGGTGCCGTCGCGCGCGGCATAAGCGACGAGGACGTTGCCGACGGGCTCGATGCGGCCGAGCCCGCTCGTATTGGCCGCACGCGTGGCGATCGATCGATTCATCTTGGCGGCAAACGGATTGTTGCGGCAGGCGTCGAGGATGACGAGGCCAAGTCTCGTGGTGTTGGACACCTGCAACATCACGCTTTGCAGGTTGATGGCCTCATTCGCCGCGTCCGTATCCCGCTTCAGGTCCGCGTCAACGGGGATCAGCCAGTTCTCGCCATTGATCTCCATGCCATGGCCGGCGAAATACACGGCCGCCATGTCGGCGCCGGCGGCGTCGCGCCCCAATGCGATCAGGCTGCGGCGCATGGCTTCGAAGCCGGCGTTGGTGACCAGGGAGACGGTGAAGCCGAGTCGCTTCAGCGCCGCGGCGATGTCGCTCGCGTCGTTCGGCGGATTGAGCAGCGTGGGCACGTTCCTGTAGGCCCCGTTGCCGATGACGAGCGCGACCCGCCTGCCTTCCGCTGCGGCTGCCGTCGCGGCCACGCCCGCCAGTGCGGTTGCCGCCATCACCCCCGAAACGAATTCGCGCCGGTTCATCCGGATCTCGCTGGCTCGAACGAGCTTAGATCCTAGCGCAACCGATCCGGCGGGGCCACGGGGCCTTGGCCAGTTCGCCGGTCCAGCGCTGTCGTGCTCAGTTCGATGCCAATGCCGTGTGGACGACCTCGGTCTGAAGCCGACGTTCCGCGGGACGCGCCACGAAGAGATAGAGGACCAGCGCGAGCAACGATGATACCGCCATGACCGCGGTCATCGAGAGCGCGGTCTGTCCGTCGAAGCGAACCGCCACGAGCCCGCTCGAGATGGCGCCCGTGATCAGTTGGATGCTCCCGGCCGCCGCGCTGACCGCGCCGGCGATGTCGGGCAGATGCTGCATCGTCGCGCTCATGACGTTCGGCACGCTCAGCCCGAAGCCGAGGGCAACTGCCATCAGCAGCACCACGACGGCCGCGATGGGCATCCAGCCGGCCAATGTCATCGCGAGCAGGGCGACGCTTGCTGCCGAGGACAAGGACAGCCCGATCGCGAGCATGTGGCCTGAAGAGATCCCGCGGCGGCCGAGTTGGCCGTCGAGGAAGGCGCCGCCCATCACGGAGGCCGAGCAGGCGCTGAAGATCAGGCCGTATTGCTCGGGCGAGAGCCCGACGGCGCCGACGAAGAACAGCGAGGCGCCGGTGACGTAGGCGAACACCGTCGCGCCGCCGGCGGCGCCGACCAGGATGAAAGGCAGCGACACCGGATGCGTCAGCACCCGGCGATAGCTGTCGATCACGCTGGACGGCCCCAGGCGAGCGGATGGCGCGGTCGCCGCGGTTTCGGCGAAGCGAAACATCACCACCACCAGCAGCATGAAACCGATCGCGGCCTGGGTCGCATAGATCGATTGCCATCCGGCCGCCGCCAGCAGCGCGGCGCCTGCCGTCGGCGCGATCACGGTCGCGACGTTGACCGCGACCATGACGTTCGCGATCTTGCCGCGCGCGGCGTCGCCGTCGAAGAGGTCGCGAATGATGGCGAAGGTCGTGGCGGTCGCGGCCGCGCCAATCCCCTGGACGAAGCGGCAGACCAGCAGAACCGGCAACGAGGTCGCGAGCGCGCAGCCGATGCTGGCGGCGATGAACAGTGTGAGGCCAAAGGCCAGCACCGGTTTGCGGCCAAGACGGTCCGAGACCGGTCCGTAGACCAGCGGCGCGGTGGCAAGGCTCAGCATGAAGGCGCTCATGGTCAGCCCGACATCCGATGCGCTGACGCCGAGCGCGGCGCCGGTGGCCGCCAGTGCCGGCAGGTTGATGTCGATGCCGGAATACGGCACGGCGGCGAGAGCGCCGAGCAGCAGGGTGAACGCAAGAGTGTCTGGTTCGATACGCATGGACGGGTATCCGCTCACGTTTGATGGGCTTTCACGTGGCGATGGAGCGCGGTCGCGCCGCGCTCCATCGCTCTGCTCAGGCGTGGATCAGGCGCGCCGGCCGGCACGCCGTCCCTGGCTCGCCGCGACGGCGCGCAGGCGCGACACCTCGGTCTCGTCGGTCACGAGCTCACCGATGACGCGGAGCACTTCCGCCCGCGTATTGATCCCCGCGAACTCGTCCGCGATCTGCGTTGCGCGCAGTTGGTAGCGCGGCTGGTCGAGCACCGCCCGCACTGCGTTGCGCAACGCTTCCGGCGTCGGCTCGTTGGTCTCGAGGTTGATGCCGACACCGGACCATGCGACCCGCGCATTGACGTCGGCCTTGTCTTCGGTCAGTCCGGCCGTGACCAGCGGGATGCCGAAGCTCATCGCCTGGTTGACGCTGCCATAGCCGCCATTGGTGACGAGCACGTCGACATTCGGCAGCAGCCATTCGAACGGCAGATAGCGGGCGATGCGTGCGTTCGACGGCACCTTGCCGGGGATGGCGTTGACCGGGCGGCCGCCCGCGGTCGCAATCACCAGGATGTCGGGCTCGTCCGCAAGCGCCGCCAGCGTCGGGGCAACCAGCAGGTTGAAATTGTGATTGGCCACCGTTCCCTGCGTCACCAGGACGACCTTGCGCGAACCGTCGAGATCCTCGGCCCAGGACGGCGGCGGGACCTGGTTGGGGATGATCGGCGGCGTGCCGACGAAGTGCACGGTGGGCGGAATCTCGCGCGGAAATTCGAAGCTCGGTACCGACAATTGCAGATAGGCATCCGCGAGCGCGACGACGGAATGGAATAGCGGCATCGCGATCGGCCCGACGCCGAGGGTCTTCAGCGCCCGGTTGAGGCGCAGCGACACCGGCTGATCGACCGCCGCGTCGAAGTCCCGCGCCATCGCGGCATATTGATCGCGCTGCTCGACGGACTGTGCCGGCGGCAGGCCGAGGAAATTCGGCGCGCCGTCCTCGCGTGCCCAATGCAGGAACGAGGTCCCGCACAGCGCGATGGGAGGCCGCTGCGAGCGCGGTCCGAGCAGCATCGGCAGCACGCCGAACAGCATGTCGTCGCCGACGATGATGTCAGCGGGAAACTGCCGCAGCACCTGCAGCAGCCCCTGGTGCTGGGCCGGCACGGCGTCGACGAACAGCCGCTCGCAGGCGACGCGGAACCACTCCAGCCCCGGCGGGATGGATTTGAGCTCGGGGATCAGCGAGAAGATGTCGTTCGGATCGAAGTCCGCGCCTTCAGGGAGGGGAAAGAATTTGACGCCGCTGGCTTCGACGCGGGCCCGGAAGGCGGTGCCCGTCATGAAAGCAACCTCATGGCCTTCGCCGACGAGAATCTGCGTGATCGCCAGCATCGGATTGAGATGACCGGTCGCAGGTGTCGAGCCGATTAGAATCTTCATGGGAGATGACCTCTTGATGATCGATGCACGGTCGCCACAGGGCGGCCGCTCGCGTGAGCAAGAGGGAATTGAGGGGATCGCCGTTACACCAAGGCTTCCGATGACCACCAAATGGTTACGTCGGCAACGCAACGTGGCGCGGCCAAGGCCGGCATCAAGGCCAGGATCAAGGCCGGCATCAAGACCCAGCATAGGCGCGTGCTGCGACAACGTCGCCGCGCAAGAATTACAGTTGTAACGCGAGCGGTCCGCCGTGAAACGCGGCGGTAATCCCGCACCCGTAATCCGGCAAGGCGCCGTTTGGCGTGCCGCGGACATTCAACGGCGATTTGGCCGAAGGCAATTTTTGACGACCGAGATATCGCGCGGTTTTGACCGTGCAGAATTCTTTGAGGAGAACACCCATGCAGGAAATTGTCGCGCTGGCGGCGATGGTTGCTCTCATCGCGTTTCTGGTCTGGCTCGGCGTTCGCGCCTTGCGGGCAGATCATCTTCTGGTGAAGTGGGGCGGAGTGGTGCTGGCGGTCGCGCTGGCCATCGCAATGTCCGGCGTCAGCGCGTTGACCGCAGCGGGCATCGTCAAGGAGCACTCCCGTTCCGCGCCGGTCCCCGATCTCAAGATCGAGGGGACTCCGGAGCTGATCGCCCGCGGCAGGGCGGTCGCCGACGGCTTCTGCGCCGGATGTCATTCGAACAGCGGCGTGCTGTCGGGCGGCGGCGACGTCGGCGCGGATCTCCCGCTTCCCATCGGCTCGTTCGTGCCCGCGAATCTCACGCCCGCCGGCCTCTTGAAGCTATGGTCCGACGGCGAGATCTTCCGCGCCATCCGCAATGGCGTCGACGCACAGGGGCGATGGCTGGCGATCATGTCCTTCACCAATGCCGGCCGGCTCAGTGACGACGACACCAAGGCGGTGATCGCCTATATCCGCAGCCTGCCCGCGACGGGTGCGCCGACCCGTGATCCTCCGGATCGCTTCACCGTGCTGGGTCTGGCGATGCTGGGCGCCGGAATGCTGCCGGATGCGAAGCCGGTGTTCACGGGCGTGATCACCGCGCCGCCGAAGGCGCCCACGGCGCGTTATGGCAGATATCTTTTGTCCTATCAGGACTGCCGTGAATGTCACGGCAAGGATCTCACCGGCGGCGTGCCCGGCCAATTGCCGCCGCTCGGGCCGGACCTCGGTATCGTCAAGGACTGGAGCCAGGCGCAGTTCATCGCCACCATGCGCACGGGTGTCGATCCGAACGGACATCGGCTCGACGACCAGATGCCGTGGCGGCCGATCGGACGGATGGACGACGACGAGCTGGCCGCGATCTACCAGTACCTCGCAGGTCTTCCGCGAACCTGACATCTCCCGCCAGAACGATCTCGCGCTGCTGGTCTCACCCGCCGCGCGATTGGCACGCGCGTCTCGTATGGAAGCAAGAGCGGCGGCATCGGTTGAAGCTCGCGCAGTGAAAGTCGGCGTCGCGCAGACCGGGAAAAACTTGCAGCGTTGCTGACTCAGTCGCGCATGCCGTCGTCAACGGCGAACAATCTCTTCGTCACCGGCGAACAATGAAGCACGCCGGCATACTGGAATCGCTCAAGAGTAGCATTAGCTAGGATCACAATGCTTCACGTCTGCGATATCCGAGGGAATTAGCCGCAGAAATACCGGGATACGGCGTCATCACAGCGTTATGGATGGTGTCGCACGTGGCGACGTTTCTGCCGTCCGGCATAATGTTTTGAATGATTGCGGATCGTGAAGCGACTCAATTGGTGGGGGCGGATTTTGAGAGAGAAGTATGCTTGCAGATGTTGGCCACATCGTCGTTGTCGACGACGACCCTACCTTGCGACAGATGGTGATCAGGTATCTTGAGGAGCACAACGTTCCGACCAAGGCGGCCTCCAACAGGACTGAGTTGAACCACTATCTCGAAGCCAGTCAGCCCAGCCTGATCATTCTCGACCTTCGGCTTGGTCAGGAAGACGGCCTGGATCTGCTGCGGGAGATCCGTTCGCATTCCGACGTGCCGGTCATCATCACGACGGGCCACCGCCCTGATGAGATCGATCGCATCGTCGGGCTCGAACTCGGTGCCGACGACTACATCATCAAGCCGTTCTCCTTGCGTGAACTGCTGGCGCGCGTGCGTGCGGTATTGCGGCGACAGGAGATGGGCCGTGCCGCGCGCGCCCGCGATCCCGAGCGCGGCGGCTATCGCTTCAGCGGATGGAAGCTGGAGCGCCGCGGCCGCAAGCTGACCGATCCCAACGAGGCGCCGGTGCCGCTCAGCAAGGGCGAGTATGCGTTGCTGCTGGCCTTCCTCGAAGCACCGCAGCGGCCGCTGACCCGCGAACATCTGCTGCAGGCGACCCGCATCCACGAGGACATTTTCGATCGCAGTATCGACGTCCAGGTGCTGCGGCTGCGGCGCAAGCTCGAGACCGACCCGAGTGCGCCGCGCGTGATTCAGACCGAGCGCGGCGTCGGCTATGTCTTCGCGGTTCCCGTAGATCCGTTCTAAACACGGCGACCCGGATTGCAACTGTAACCGCTTTGCCGGTGACGGTGATCTCCGTGTAACCGCCGGCTTTGATATTGCCTCCCACCAACAGCGTGTGGGAGATTTACGATGAAGACGCAGTCTCGCAGTGCAGCCCGTGTTGTCCGGCTGAGTGCCACCGAGCTCGATGGACCGGGCTGGCTCGCACGGTCCGATGGCCGCGGCCTTGTCCGTCCCGGTTCGATGCGGAACGTTGCAGACACAGCCTCGCGCCCGGCGCCGCCCGATGCGGAGCCGGCGCAGGACGCCGGCACGTTCTGGTGGGCGCTGCTGTTTTCCCTGATGGAAGGCTTTGCCCTCTATGGCGCGGCGTTGCATCCGACCGCGGTGATGCCGGTCCACGCCATCCTGGCGGCCCGCAAAGATCTGGAGCTGGAGCCCGATGCGGCCGAGCCAGTGCAAAGCAGTGCGGCCGTACGCCACGGCAATGTGGTCAAGCTCGATCGCGTCGGGCCGTCCGGTGCGCGACCGGAGCGGCGTTGGCATTGGCTGCGCGCCGTGGGTGAGAGCGTGGCGGCATTGGTTGTATGGCTGCGCCGCGAGCGCGAGATCAGGAGGGCAGTTGCCGCTCTTCAGGAACTCGACGACAGGACGTTGCGCGACCTTGGAATCCGCGGCCGCGCGGAGATCGAGTGGACGGTGAGATACTGCCATGATTGCTGACGCGTTCTATCTGGCCTTCGCCGGGCTCGACCTCTGTCACCTCGTGTACCGTTCGGTTATGTCGAGCGGCTTCAACACCGGCATGTCCGGCCTCAATCTTCGGATTTGGCGGTGGCCGCGTTCACGAAATCGACGGGCTGCAATCAAAAGCCCTTGAAGAGACGCCTTCGCTTTCACTTCCACGCTTACATAACAGACAGTGCGACAATTGATCGGATTTCGCGGAGCCGGATTAGGCGCCGGCTACCGGGGTGGGGTGATCGCCATTTGCGCGGTGCTGTTGTGCTGCGTGGAGGTTACGCCTGCGCCATCGCAATCGCCGCCGCCCCCTGTCCCGGACCGCGGAGAGCCGATCACGCCGATCCCCACGCCTCCTGCTCTCGATCCGCTCAAGGTCGCGCTCGGCGAGAGGCTGTTCAGCGATCGCCGGATCTCGCATGACAATTCCCGCACCTGCCAATACTGCCACGATGTCACGACCAACGGCGCGAGCCAGAAGCGCCACGACCTCAGTGTCGACGGGACGGAGCTTGCGCTCAACACGCTCACCGTCTTCAACTCGACGCTGAGCTTTCGCTACAGCTGGGAGGGAAAATTCCGCACCGTCGAGGCCGATATCAAGGCTTCGCTGGAGAGCCCGCACACCATGGGCAGCAGCACGACGGAGATTGCCGCAAAGCTCGATGCGGATCTCGATATGCGCGCCCGCTTCATGGCGGCTTACGGCCGCCGCCCGGAGGGTGACGATGTCGTCGACGCGCTGGCGAACTTTCAGCGCACGCTGCTCACGCCGGGCAGCAAGTTCGACCGCTGGCTGGAAGGCGACGACGCGGCGCTGTCGGCCGACGAGCTGGAGGGATACCGCCTGTTCAAGTCGCTGGGTTGCTCGGCCTGCCACCAGGGCGTCAATGTCGGCGGCAATCTGTTCGAGCGGCACGGCATATTCCACCCGCTCGCTTCGCCCGAGCCGAAGATCCTGCGTGTGCCGAGCCTGCGCAATGTCGCGACCACGCCGCCGTATTTTCACGACGGCAGCGCTCCGACGCTGGAGGACGCGGTTCGCAAGATGGCGCTGGCCCAATTGAACGCGACGCTGACGGACCAGCAGGCCCGCGCGCTCGTCGCCTTCCTCAACAGCCTGACCGGGACCTATCGCGGCGCGCCCGTGGGAGGCTCGCCGTGAAATCAGCTCCCGCCATTGTCAGCGTCGCCTTCGTGCTCGCACTCCTCACCTGGCTGCTGCTCAACGGGCTGAACGTCAATTCGGCCCGCTACGACGCGCAGTTGCAGGCGCTTGGGGATTTCACCCGGTTCGAACGCGGGATGACCAGGGAGGTCCTCACCGCGCGCGCCGGCCTGTCGCGCAATTATGACGCGCTGGTGCATATGGTGAATGCCTATGACGATGCCTTGATGCGGCTGCGCGACACGGCAGGCCTCGACGTCGAACAGACCGGCGCGATCGATGCCCTGTCGCTGCGGGCCGACCGACAGGAGAGCCTGATCGAACGGTTCAAGAGCAGGAACGCGCTGCTCCAGAACTCCTTCGCTTATTTCGCCTTGTTCAGCGACAAGCTGGCTGGATCGGACTCCCGGCCGGTGGTGACGGCGGCCTCGGCATTGGCGGCCGCCATGCTGCGCCTGACGCTCGACACCTCCGACACCACGGCGCGCCAGGTCGAGGACCGGCTGGAAGAGCTGGCGCAACTGCCGACGCCGCCGGGGGAGAAGGACTCGGTCCGCGCCCTCTTGACCCACGGGCAGATGCTGCACGATCTGCTGCCCGATATCGACACCATCCTGAAGACGCTGGTCGCCGATTCCAACAACCGCGAGCAGGATGCGATGCTGGCCGTCATCCTGAAGCGCCAGCTCGCCGCGCGCGCCTCGGCGCGCAAGACGCGGTTGCTCCAGTACATCACCTCGCTGCTGCTGCTCTCCGGCATCATCTATTTCGGCATGCTCTTGCGCAAACGGGCCGTGACGCTGCGCAGGCGCGCCACGTTCGAGCACGCGATCGCCAACATCTCGATGCTGTTCATTAACTCGAGCAGCGAGCGGATCGGCGCGGATGTCGAGATGGCGCTCCACCAGCTCGCCGGCTATATCGGCGCCGATCGGGCCTATTTCTGCTGCATGGTCGGCGCGACGATGCACACCTATCGGTGGTCGCGCGACGGCATCGAGTTCGAGCCGGGCTGGCCGGAGCGGGTGCTGAACCTCGCGCCGCGGTTCGACGGCGGCAATGACGGCATCATCTACATCCCCAAGGTGAACACCTTGCATTCCCATGACCCGATGCACCTGCTCGCCGACGCCGGCATCAGCGGCTGGCTGTGCATCACACCGGCCTACGGAAGCCGCGAGTGCGTGCTCGGCTTCGATGCCGTGCACGGCGGCGCGCTCACTTATTGGTCCGAAGTCTCGCTGTTTCGCATGGCCTTCGACGCCATCGGCAACGCGATCCGGCGGGCCCGGCTCGAAGGAGAGAAGGAGCGCCTGCAGGCGAGCCTGCAACATGCCCGCCGCATGGAGACCATCGGCACCTTCGCCAGCGGCATCGCCCATAACTTCAACAATATCGTCGGCGCCATTCTCGGCTATGCCGAGATGGCCGATGCGCGGGTCCCGTCGGGCAGCCGTCCGGCCGCGAGCCTCGCCGAGATCCGCCGCGCCGGCGAGCGCGCGCGCGAGCTGGTCGAGCAGATTCTCAGCTTCGGTCGTCGCGGCGAGGGCAGGCGGGAGCGCGTCTGCGTCAAGACCCTCGTCGACGAAACCCGGTCGCTGCTGGCGGCGTCGCTGCCCTCCCACGTCAAATTCGAGGTGACCGAGACGGCCGACATGGCCGTCGTGACCGGCGAGCCGGCGCAGTTGCAGCAGGTCATCCTGAACCTGTGCAACAATGCGGCGCAGGCGATGAAGGAGCCGGGCCGCATCAAGCTCGATATCAAGACGCATGATCTCTCGAAGCCGCTACCGGTCGGGCGCAGTGAGCTGGGTCCCGGCCGCTTCACCGTCATTTCGGTCGCCGATCCCGGCCCCGGCATGGACGAGGCGACGCTGGAGCGGATTTTCGAGCCGTTCTTCACCACCCGTGTGGACGGCAACGGCCTCGGGCTCGCAACGGTGCGCGAGATCGTCGAGCAGCACGACGGCGCCATCGCCGTGGAGAGCAAGCCCGATGCGGGCACGCGCTTCGACGTCTGGCTGCCGTCGGCCGACGCCGACGAGCCGCAGCCGGCTCAACACAGTTCCGATCCTGCGCTCCGCGGCGCCGGCGAGACCGTGCTGGTGATCGACACCGACCGCCGCCGCCTGTTGCGCTACGAGGAGATTCTCGCCGCGCTGGGTTATGAACCCGTCGGCTTCACCACGCTCGCGGAGGCGATCGCGGCGTGCCGTGCCGCGCACGCCCGTTTCGACGCGGCGCTGGTGTGTCATCTGCCCGGCGGCTCCTCGCTCGAGTTCGCGGCGGCGCTGCATGATGCCGCGCCGGGCCTGCCGATCATCCTGGCGGCGCCCTCGACGCGCGACCTGGCGATGCCTTCGCTCAAGACGTCAGGCATCACCGAGCTCGTTCACCACCCGCTGGTGTCGGGGGAGCTCGCCGGCGTCCTGGTGCGAAGCCTCGTCTCGTCGGCGAGGGGCGGACGATTGAGGCGGGCGGCCGGAGCCTCGTAAGCCTTTCGCCATCCGGCGGCGCTGCATGCGGTTTCAGCCGTAACGCGATATCATCGCGGACGAAATGGCGGAGTAGCCGGCACCTCCTATTCCTGACGTGCGCGTGTTCGCATTGTCACCGCGATAGGAGAATAATGATGTCGATCAGACTTGGTTCGTCCATCGTCGCCGCTGCGTTGTTGTTCTGGCCAATTTCAAGCCTCACGGCAGGCGAAAGCGCGGGCGCCGGTGCCCGCACCACACTTGTGCCGCCACTCAATCTCGCTCCGACCAGGTACGCGGATCTGTTCCGGCAATCTGCTCCCATCGGGCACCGGCAGCCGCGGCCCAGCGATATGGCCGAGCCCGTGCCGGTCACGCACGTCGACACCGAGCTGCGGCGGCTCGATGTGGAGATCGATCGCAAGCTGATCATCTGCCGCGGCTGTTGATCATGATTGAAGGCGGCGGGCCGCCTGCCTGGCCGCGCCGCCTTTGCGCGCAGCTATGCCGCGCTCGGGGCCTTGCTGTTGACGCCCTTGCGCACGCCCCCGTGTTCAGTCTGGCATTTGCGGCCTAATGTTTCCTCTTGAAAAATGCCGGCGCTGGAACGCCGGCATGCGTGCGTAGTTCCTGTTCCGGGACGCACGAGGGAGGAGCTGACATGGCCGACGAACGTTTTGCCTATCTGCTGGGCCAGGCTGCCATGGCTGTGTGGGGCGATATGCCGCGTGACATCCAGGAAGCGCTGTTCGAGACGGCGATGAAGGACCATGCGGGGGATCGCGAGGCGCTGGCGCGCCTGCTGCACGACCGCCATCCGCGCACCGCGCATCCTGCCAGACCCAACTGACAGGGAGACGGCGCCGCCTCGATCAAAGCGTATCGTGAGTGCTGATCATGGAGCCGATGGAGGCCGAATCCGTCGCCGAGCTTCCCCGCGGTGCGCAATGGCAATACGAGCCGAAATGGGACGGATTCCGCTGCCTGCTGATCCGCGACGGAGAGCGCGTCAGGATGCAGTCGAAGGGCGGTCGCGACCTCGTCCGGTATTTTCCGGAAGTTGCATCCGCTGCGTCCGCCATCTCGGCCGGCTCCTTCATCCTCGACGGAGAACTCGTCGTCCAGCTCGACGACGGCTATTCGTTCGACGCCTTGCTTCAGCGCATCCATCCGGCCGCCAGCAGGGTGAAGCGTCTCGCCAGCGAGACGCCGGCCCGCTTCATGGCCTTTGACCTGTTGCAGTCGGCCGAGACGGATCTCGCGGCGCTCCCGCTTGCGAAGCGCCGGCCGGCGCTTGAAAAGTTCGCGCAGCGCCACTTCAAAGGCAGCAGCGTGTTCGCGCTCTCGCCGGAGACGCGCAATTACGCCGAGGCCAAAGCGTGGCTCCAGCGCGTGGAGGACGGTCACGACGGCGTCGTCGCAAAGCGGCGGGACCTCGGTTATTGCAGCGGCACCCGCGAGGGGATGCAGAAGATCAAGCTGCTGCGATCGGCCGACTGCGTGGTCGGTGGGTTCAGATATGCCGAGAAGAAGCAGGGCCGACGGAAGGTGATCGGCTCGCTGCTGCTCGGCCTGTACGACGAGTCCGGCCTCCTGCATCACGTCGGATTCACCTCGGCGATCACGGCATCGGACAGGCCCGGCCTCACCGAACGGTTCGAGAAGATCATCGCTAAGCGAAGCTTTACCGGCAAGGCGCCGGGCGGTCCGAGCCGATGGTCGACGAAGCGATCGGCCGACTGGCAGCCGGTGCGTCCGGTCCACGTCGTCGAGGTCTGCTACGACCACGTGTCCGGCGACCGGTTTCGTCACGGCACGAGGATCCTGCGCTGGCGACCGGACAAGAAGCCGTCGCAATGCCGGATGAACCAGCTTCGGCAGCAACGGACCAAGCGGCAGGCGAAAGTCGGGGCGCCGGATCGGCGCGCGGGCCCGGCTGGAACGTGACGCGAGGAAGGAACGGGCGAAGCCCTGGGCGATTAGACAGGCAAATGTCACGCCCGCGGAGATGCTCGCCGGGCAACATCGCAGGATAGCGGAACCCGGCTCCGCCAAGCATTAGCCGGTAAAGCAAGAAGGAGATTGTCATGCTCACGAGATCAATGCTGGTCGGCGCCATGCTGGCCGTCAGTTCGACCATTGCCTGGGCCGGTCCCTGCAACACCGCCAATCGCGACGCCGGTTCAGGACCGGTCACGACGGGGCAGGCGAGCGAAACCACCGGCACCGCTTCGTCGCACGCCAAGGAGCACCCGCCGACAGCGGCCATGGACAAGGCGACCGAGAACACCGCGACCTCGTCGCAGGATGCCCAGCGCCAGATGCAAAGCCAGCCGACAGCCGCCGAACAGTCGAAGACAACGGTCGGCGCCGCTGACAAGGGCTGCTAGGTCGGCGGAATTTCGAAACGGAGCGCGAGAGGGAGCGCGATGTTCACTCCTGGCGTTCCGCCGGTTGGAGAGCATTCCTGTGACGGGAGAGCGAGCGGATCGTTGATGACCGACGCAAAGTCGCCCGACACCCAAATCCGGGATGCGGTTCATCTCTGCATCGACATGCAGAACATCTTCGCGCCCGGCGGTCTCTGGCAGACGCCGTGGATGGAGCGGGTGCTGCCGACGATCGTCTCGATCGTCGCGCGCTATCAGGCCAGGACGATCTTCACGCGCTTCATCACGCCGCAGGATCCGGAAGACCGTCCCGGCCAGTGGCGGGCTTATTTCCAGCGCTGGCGCGAGGCGACCCGCAGCCATCTTGCGCCGTTTGCGCTCGATCTGGTGCCGGCGCTGGCGCGCTACGTTCCTCCGGTTCGCATTGTCGACAAGCCGGCCTATTCGGCGTTCAGTAATCCGGCGCTGGCGAGCCTGCTGATCGAGAAGGGCGTCGGCACGGTGGTGATCACGGGTGCGGAGACCGACGTCTGCGTTCTCTCGACGGTGCTGAGCGCGGTCGATCTCGGCTTCAAGGTCGTCATCGTCGAGGACGCGCTGTGCAGCTCGTCGGACGTCGGTCACGACGCGCTCATGACGATGTATCGCACCCGCTTTCATGGCCAGGTCGATCTCGTGACCGCGGAAGAGCTGGGCGAGTTCTGGCGGGAGTAGGAAGGCGCGATGCCCAGGGGGGGCACCGCCGGGAACAGGTTAGATGTCAGCGCGTACCGATGCGTTGGTGTCGTGGGCAGAAACCGGAAAAATGAGCACCACGTCCATCGTCCCAGTTGCGTCCGGTTGTCACCCGGCGGTGCTCGGGGTCAACGTTGCAAGGGCGTATTGGTTCGCTCGTCTCACCGCGAGGAACCGCGCCTGACACGCCGGGGTTGGTCGGATTGCATCCACTGGTCGAGGAACCGGCATGACGGAAGTCGACGTTCGCAAGGGAATGCCGCCCGTCAAGCTGTCGCGCGAGGCGTTCGAGCGCCGCTACAGGAGCCGGTTCGTCGATCCCGCCTTTGCGCCGCTGCAGCGCGAGCTCGATGTCATCGTCGCTGCCGCCTGGGATGCCTACAGCCATTCGCGCAAGGCGCCGGTGACGCGGAAGGCCGGCGCGGGATTCGCCGATCCCGATTACGACCTCGCCGTGGACTGGCTCGCCACGCGCGCGGCCATCCTGGAGGCGCAGCGGCGGCACGACGATGCGGAGGCGACGCCGCGCATCCTCGTCATCAACGGCTCGGCGCGCAGCGAGCACACTTGTCCCGGCGAGATGTCCAAGACCTGGCGCCTGGTCAAGCTGGTCGAACCCGTTTTCACGGAGATGGGCTATGCAGTCGACATCCTCGATCTCTCGCGCCTGACCTCGGAGTTCGGCAAGACCATCCATCCCTGCAAATCGTGCGTCTCGACCGCGATGCCGCTCTGCCACTGGCCGTGCAGCTGCTACCCGAACTATTCGCTGGGCCAGACCGACGACTGGATGAACGAGATCTACCCACTCTGGGTCGCGGCCCACGGCATCCTGATCGTGACGCCGGTGAACTGGTATCACGTGCCGGGCGGGCTCAAGGCGATGATGGATCGCCTGGTTTGCGCCGACGGCGGCAATCCCGATCCGACATCGACGCACGGCAAGAAGGCGGACGAAGCCAAGGCCATCGAGCTGAACGGCTGGCCCTATCCGCGCCATCTCGCCGGCCGCCATTTCGGCCTCGTCGTTCACGGCGATGCCGTCGGCGCCGAGGGCGTGCGCCGGGCGTTGTCCGACTGGCTTACCGACATGCGCCTGATCTCCGCGGGCCGCTTCGGCGAGCTCGACGGCTATGTCGGCTACAGCGAATCTTACGCGACGTCCCATCGCGAGCTGGACCAGGACCGCGAGTTTCAGCAGGAGACGCTGAATGCAGCGCGAGCACTCGGCAACGCGGTCAGGCTCGCGCGGAGCGGGCGGCTGGAGGAGCCTGGGACCGGCCTCGAGAACCCAAATCCCAAATGACCGCAACCGGGAACGAAGTGGTTCGCGCCAGCTTGACTGGATGACGCGTCCAAGCGGGAGAACCGGCTGCGTGAGGGAGAAATTCATGCTGGAAGAGAAACTCAAGGAAGCGATCATAGGTGAGCTGAAACGTCAGGCCGCCAACCGGCCGCAATCGCTGAAGGTCGAAGGCTCCTCCGAAGAGCTGCTCGTCAACGGCAAGATCGATCTTGCCGAGTTGACGATGGTGATCGCGGGCTCCGTTGCCGGAGGGCCGTAGCCCGCGGGTCAAAGCAGGGCTTGCAGCTTCGAAGCATCGGCGGGCGCTGCGCTCTTCTGGTCATTGTCGAAATAGACATAGACGTCGCAGCCTTGCCGCTTCCAGGATTTGATCCGCCGCGCCCATTGCGCGAGGGTGGCCTGCGAATAGTGGCCGTGATAGCGACCGCTCGGCCCGTGGCCGCGCACATAGACGAAGTCCGCGGTGCGTTTCCACGGCGCCGGCGCGTCGTGATGATCCGACAGGCAGAGCGAGATGTTTTCGTCGGCCAGCATCCGCAGGATGCGGGGCTGATACCAGCTCGGATGGCGAAACTCGAAACTATATTGGCGCTTGCCCGACAGCAGCTTGAAGAAGGATGCGAGCCTGTCGGCATTCGCCTCGAATTGCGGCGGGAGCTGGAACAGGATCGGACCGGCCTTGCCGCCCAGCAGCGAGATCCGGTCCTCGAGCAGCGCGAGGCTGTTCTCGCAGGCGTCGGACAGACGCTTCCAATGTGTGATGAACTTGGACGCCTTCCAGGCAAAGACGAAGCCGCGCTCGGTTTGCTCGCGCCACCCTTTCACCGCTTCGGGTGTCGGCGTGCGGTAGAACACGCCGTTGAGCTCGGTGGTCTCGAACCGTCCGGCATAGTAACGAAGCTGCTCCTTCAGCGGCAGGCCCTCCGGAAAGAACGGGCCTCGCCAGGAATCATAGTGCCAGCCAGAGGTTCCGATCAGAACGCGCGCCATGTTGCTTGCCGCCTTGGCGCGGCGGGACGGGCCGCGCTCGTGTGAGAAGGAACGTCTGTGCCGGAGATACGTTGCTTCGAGACGAGGCTCGGTGTCCGCCTCATTCAGACAGGTTTGAAACGATGTACGCGCTGTTCGAAGGCGACAAGCAGATCGGCGATCCGTTTCCCACCGAGAAAGAAGTGTGGGAGGCTGCGCTGATCGAGGGATTGGTGACCGACGTCCCGGTGGCCGACGAGGAAGGCGGCCAGCTCCTCCCGGCCGGATATCATGTCGCCCGAGTGGACGAGGTCTGCGAGCCCCGACCTGACTGGAAGCTGCCCCGCGAAATCTCGTGAGAGGGCTCGCCCTTCCGCACGTTCGCGGCTTCAGGCCATCCAAGGTGACGCAGGATCATGTTGGTCGTCCGCCTGATCTCTCAATGATGGCGTCCTTGACAGCGCAGCGATGATGCCGCAGCTTGCGGCTCATCATGAGGCGCCCGAGATCCGGGTTGTCCTGATACCGTCGAACCAAGCATGGCGAGAACGCAGTGGGATCGAGTCGATCCACGCTGCAGAACACGTGCGTTCGCACGGCAAATCCCATATGCATGGCGACGGACGGCCGAATCGAACGGGTTCGGCGCGCGTGCCATCGATGACTGTTGACAATTTGAGACGAGTGAACGTGCGGCATTCCAAGAAAACGCAGGCGGCCCAAAACGCGCGAAACAAGACATCGCGGACCAAGAGCGCGCCCGCCAAAAGTTCACCCGTCAAGAGTTCGCCCGCCAGGCGAGCGCCGGCGCGGAAATCGCCAGCGAAGCGTTCGCCGAAGCTGGCCAAGCCGGTGCAGCGCGGGACGGTTTCGTCGTCGTCGCCGCTTGGCATGATGGCGCTTCATCTGCTCGAGCAATACAAGCAGTCCGGCCGCAGCGGCCTCGTGTTCCTCGCCGAGAGCGAGAACAGGGCCGAACGGCTCGGCAGCGTCATTCACGGCCTCGGTCCGTCCTGCGAGGTCCTGGTGTTTCCGCGGCTGAACACGCTGCCGTTCGATCAGCTGGAACCGTCGCACGAAATCGCAGGCCGGCGCGCCTCGGTGCTGCGGCGTCTGGCGAAATCCAAACAGCCGATCTTCCTGATCGCGACGGCGGAGGCCGTGATGGAGCGCCTGCCGCTGCCGGCGAGCCTGCTCCGCCTCAACACCAGCCTGAAGGTCGGCGGAACGTTCTCCGAAGCCGAGCTTCGCACGCGTCTCGAGGCGCTTGGTTACGATCTGGAGGACGAGCCGGATTATCCGGGCGGTGCGCTGTTCCACGGGCAGACCTTCGAGATATTTCCCGCAGGCGCGCTCGGCCCGTTCCGGATCGAGCATTCGGCGCGCTCCATCACCCGGATCGTGGCGTTCGATCCGCGAGAGCACGACGTCATTTTCGAGACCAAAGAGCTTCTCGTCGATCCCATGTCTGAGCGGCTCGCCATCGCCGGCCGCGGCAAGCGCGCGACACTGTTTGACTATTGCGGGCGCGCGAAATGGATCGCGGATGCCAGGGTTCCCTCGCACGCCGATGCCTGGCTCGGTACGATCGAGGATGCCGGTGCCCGCGCGGACCGGGAGCGTGAATATCTGGCGCGGCGCGACTGGAAGCTGGCGACGAAGGGCATGAAGGTGCTGCCGCAGACCGCGCCGTTCCAGCCCACGCCCGAATTCTCCAAGCTGACATCCACGCGAAAAGCCCTGCGCGCCTTCGTCGAGGAGACGCGCCGCGCCGGCTCGCGCCTGATCTTCGTCGCTGCGCAGGAAGAGGATTTGCGCGCGATGGAGCGGATGAGCGGCGTGAAGGTTGAGCGCTGCGCGGATTGGCACGAGGCCATCAGCGCGCGCGATGACGAGGCGGCGCTGCTGGCCGATCTCGACGCCGGCTTCGTCGTGCCCGGACGAAAGCCGATCGTCGTCTTGACCGCGTCCGACGTGCTCGGCAGCAGGGCGCATCATCCGCAGCCGATGGCGCGAAGCTGGAGCGCGGCCTTCGATCATGCCGACGTTCCGGAGCAGGGCACGGTGGTGGTGCATCTCCAGCGCGGCCTCGCCGTGCTCGACGGCTTGCAGACCGTGAACACCGGCGGCGGCGCGTTGCGGGAGATGGTCAGGCTGTCGTTTGCGGGCGACAACGCGGTGCTGGTGCCGCCGTCCGATCTCGCTGCGATGTGGCCCTATTCGACCGAGCTCGGCAAGCTCGCGCTCGACAAGGCGGATGGCAGCACATGGTGGGCGCGCCGCACCTCGGCCGAGCAGGAGATCCAGCTCGCCGGCAAGACGCTCGCCAAGCACATCAGCCAGCGCCGGCGGCGAAAGGCGGACAAGCTGGTGCCGCCGGGCTCGGCTTACGAGAAATTCGTCGCGCGCTTTCCCTATTTCACGACGGCCGGCCAGGCGAGCGCCATCCATGACGTCCTCGACGATCTCGCATCCGGCCATCCGATGGACCGGGTGATCTGCGGTGACGTCGGCTTCGGCAAGACCGAGGTGGCGTTGCGCGCGGCGGCCGCCGTGGTGCTGTCGGGCAAGCAGGTGGCGATCGCGGTGCCGACGACAGTGCTGGCACGGCAGCATGTCGCGACCTTCCAGAAGCGTTTTGCCCCGTTCGACATCGAAGTCGGCAATTTGTCGCGGGCGACCTCAGGCGCGGAGTTGCGCCAGACCAAGGAGGCCCTGCGCAGCGGCCGCATGAAGATCGTGGTCGGCACGCAGGCGCTGTCCTCGAAGGACGTGAAGTTCGACGATCTCGGCCTCGTCATCATCGACGAGGAGCAGCATTTTGGCGCCGCCGAGAAAGCGAAACTCTCGGGCCTCGCCAAGAATGTCCATACGCTCTGGATGAGCGCGACACCGATCCCGCGCACGCTGGCCGCAGGCCTGGCCGGCTTCCGGGACCTCAGCGTCATCGCCTCGCCGCCGGTGCACCGGCTTCCGGTCGCGACCAAGATCGCGCCGTTGTCGGATGCTGCGATCGCCTCGGCGTTGCTGCGGGAGCAGCGGCGTCACGGCCAGAGTTTCCTGATCTGTCCGCGCATCCAGGATCTGGAGCCGATGCTGGCGCGCGTGCAGGCGGTCGCCCCCGATCTGCGCATCGTGTGCCTGCACGGCAGATTGCCGGCCGACGAGATCGACGACCGCATGATGAGCTTCGTCGAGGGCGAGGCTGACGTGCTGCTCGCAACCAACATCGTGGAGAGCGGCCTCGATATCCCGCGCGCCAATACGATCGTGGTGTGCTGGCCCGAGAGGTTTGGTCTCGCCCAGCTTCATCAGCTGCGCGGGCGCGTCGGGCGCGGCGGCATCCGGGCCTTCGCCTTTCTGCTGACCGAGACGGGCTCCGAGCAGTCCGAGAAGCGGCTCGCCGTGCTCGAGGAGTTCAGCCGGCCGGGCGCGGGCTTTGCCATCAGCGAGCGCGATCTGGATTTGCGCGGCGCCGGCGATCTGTTCTCGGAGCAGCAATCCGGCCATGTCCAGGTGTTCGGGCCTGTGCTCTACAGTCACCTTCTGAAAATGGCCTCGGAGAAGGACGGACGGGTCGAGATGTGGGTACCCGACCTCAACCTGCCGATCGCGGACATGCTGCCCGAGACCTATGTGCAGTCGGAGCCGGTGCGGCTCGAGCTCTATGCGCGTGCGGCCAGGTGCCGGGACGAGGACGAGCTCGACGACCTCGAGGAGGAAACCTCGCGCCGGTTCGGGCAATTGCCGAAGGTCGCCCGCGACTTCTTCGCTGCAGCAAGGCTGCGGCTCGACTGCAAGCGCCGAGGAATCATCCGCCTCGACGTCGGCGCCAATGCGGTGGCCGCGACCTTCCTGCCGGGCCGCCTGCGGAAATCCCGCGGCAAATCCCTGCAACGCGACGGCGACCGCGTCGTCTATCACAGCCAGATGCGCGACGCCCCGTTCGACCGGGTCGAGGAATTGTTCGAGCTGCTGGACGAGGCGTGACGGTAGCGGCTGGAGGCCGGCGCGCGTTGCTCGGTCATGATGACCTGCCGCGATCGAGTTCGGCCGCCAGCACCGCTCTCTCATTCCCCCCTTGCGAGGGGCAGGGAGAGGGGTGCCACACCGGGACTCCAACCGTCGTGGACCTACACGCCGTCCATCAACAACCTGCACTTTTTCCTGGGCCACCCCTCTCTCTGACCCTCCCCCGCAAGGGGGGAGGGAACGCACCTTCTTCGGCGCGCTCGTCGGGGCTTATCTCATCGGAGCTTGGTTTGCGCTCAACGGCTTAGTTGGCGTTCAGCGCCGTCTTCGCGACTTCTGCCATCCAGCCCGACGCCACGGGGAGGATCGCGTCGTTGAAATCGTAGCGCGGGCCGTGCAGCTCGGCGCCGTCGCGCAGTTCGCCATTGCCGATCCAGACGAAGGCGCCGGGTCGCTTCTGGAGATAGAAGGCGAAATCCTCGCCGGCCATGCTGGGCGCGAGATCGCGGCGCAGCGGCGCGTGCACGTTCTCGGCGGCGAGGCGCGCAAGACCAGCTTCCTCCGCCGTGTTGATCACGACGCCGACGCCCATGACGATCTCGGGCGTGACCTTGACGCCGAAGCTGGTGGCGACGCCGGCGCAGACCTCACTGATGCGGGCGAGCAGAATGTCCTTCACCGCCTCGCGATGAAACCGCAGCGTGCCGCGGATCGTGACCTTGCCGGCGATCTGGTTCGGCGCGGTGCCGCCGTCGATCGTGCAGAGCGAAAGCACCGCGGTGTCGAGCGGATCGACGCTGCGCGACACAATCGATTGCAGCGCCACGATGAGATGGCCCGCCGCCATCACCGGATCGCGCGTCAGATGCGGCATGCCGGCGTGCCCCGCATGACCTTCGATGGTAATGGTGACGCGCCCGCCCGAGGCCATGACGACGCCGTCATGGACCGCGATGGTGCCGGCCTGCAGGCCCGGCCAGTTGTGGAAGCCGAACACCCGGTCCATCGGAAAGCGCTCGAACAGCCCGTCCGCGACCATCGCGCGCGAGCCGCCGTAACCTTCCTCGGCCGGCTGGAAGATGAAATCGACCGTGCCGCTCCAGCTCGTGTCGGCGGCGAGCAGCGCAGCAGCCCCCAGCAGCGAGGCGGTGTGTCCGTCATGGCCGCAGGCATGCATCACGCCTGATGTCGTCGAGGCGTAGGGCAGGCCGGTGTCCTCGGTGATCGGCAGCGCATCCATGTCGGCGCGCAGGCCGACGCGGCCTTGCGCCGCGCCGCGCGTCAAGGTCGCGACGATGCCGTGGCCGCCGACGCCGGCCTCGAAGGGAATGCCGAGCTCGGTGAGCTTGTCCTGCACGAAGGCTGCGGTCGCCTTTTCCTGCAGCGACAATTCGGGGTGGGCATGCAGATGCCGGCGCCACGCGGTCAGTTTCTGGTGCAACTCGGGTGTCAAGGGAGGTCTTTCACAGGGAGGGCCGGCGATCGCCAGCATAGCCGAATATCGGGCCGCCGCATCAAGCGCCTTGGAATGCCTCGCGTGCGGCAATGCGCGTTGCCTATGGCGCGAGCTTGGCCAGTCCCTTCCAGTCGAAGCCGATGCCGTGGCCGGGCCGCGACGGCGCCAGCGCCTTGCCGTCCTCGAGCACCAGCGGATGCTCGATATAGGTGTCGAGGCCAAAACCGTGCGCTTCGAGATACGAGCGGTTCGGGCAGGCTGCGAGCAGATGCACGGTGACATCGTGCGCGCCATGGCTGGTGACGGGCAGGTTGAAGGCTTCGGCCAGCCGCGCGATCTTCATGAAGGCGGTGACGCCGCCGCAATTGGTGACGTCGGGCTCGGGATAGGATACCGCGCCCGCTGCGATGTAGTTCTTGAACTCCCACAGCGAGCGCAGATTCTCGCCGGCCGCGATCGGCACGCCGCCGGCCTGCATGATGCGGGCATGGCCCGCGACGTCGTCGGGAATGATCGGCTCTTCCAGCCAGGTGAGGTCGTAGGGCACGAAGGCGCGCGCGGCGCGGATCGCTTCCTCGACCGTCCACTTCATGTTGGCATCCGCCATCAGCGGAAAGCCGTCGCCGAGATGTTGTCGCATCGCTGCGACGCGTGCGACGTCGGATTTGAGATCGGGCCGCCCGACCTTCATCTTGATGGCGCGAAAGCCCTTGGCGAGATTGCCGTCGGTCTGCTTCAGCAGCGCCTCCACGGAGAGATCGAGGTCGATGCCGCCGGCGTAGCACGGCACATGCGCATCGAAGCCGCCGAGCAGACGGAATAGCGGCAATTTCGCGCGCTGTGCCTTCAGATCCCACAGCGCGATGTCGAGCGCGGAGAGCGCCAGCACCGCCGGGCCGCCGCGGCCGCCATAATGCAAGCCCCACCAGACGTGATGCCAGATCGCCTCGGTGTCGTCGGCCTCGCGGCCCTCGACCAGCGGCGGGATCTCGCGCTTGAGGATGTCGGCCGTCGCGCCGCCATTGCGCCCTACGGTGTAAGTATAACCCACGCCCTCCGCGCCATCGGCATCGCGAATGCGGCAGGTGATCAGCTCGAACGCCGCGATCTCGCCATGGGTGGAGTCGGACAGCGTGACGGGGAGGGGGATCCGGTAGAGCCCGGATTCGATTGTCGCGATGCGTGCCATGTTTGCTCCCTGCGTTTTCTTTGCAGGCTAGGCCGGTCGCGCGGCGTGGGCAATCGGCCGCGAGCGGGCAGCAGGTCTGCGGCTGCGCCGGGTAGATGCGTCGTCGCGACGCGCCAGTCGTCGGGTGGGCAAAGGAGCGCAGCGACGTGCCCACCATTGCGCGACGAACGACACATGGTGGGCATGCTTCGCTTCCCCGCCCTGCGAGACCGGCTCCAGGTCTGGATCATCCGCGCGGCGCGGGTGATCCGCTCACCGCTTGGTGGCGAAATAATTGATGCTGATCGAGGCCCGGCGCGGCGATGTTCGCCACACCGACATTTCGAGCGTGTCGCCGCTGTCGGTGCCGACACGCCAGCTCGCCAGGCGATGATTGTCGTCGTTGGACGGCTTGTCGGTCCGCTCGCGGGCCTTCAATGAGGTTTCGATCAGCCCGGGCAGCGCGTCGGCCGAGGCCCCGACGGCCGACACCGTGCAGGCTACGCTCGGACGATCGTCAGGTCCCTCGAAATAGGCCGTCATGCTGCCGAGCCGCTCGCCCCGCCTGATCAGCTTCGCCGAGTAGAGAAGGTCGATTCTTGCCCCACGCTCCATCTCGGCCGTGATCGGGCCGCCGTCGCTGACAAACCCGAGACCGGTCGCGATGCGCTCGACCTGGCTCGGCCTCGCCGGCTTGGGCGCACAGATCTTTGCGAAGAGATCGACCAGCAAGGCGCTGTTGTCCTCTTCCGCGCCGGCCGCGCCCGCAAGCGCCAGCAGCGCAAATCCCGCGAGCGCGAACCGAACCATGCGCATCATCGCATCGTCGCGACCTGCAGCGCCAGCGCGCAGCCGCGGTCGTATTCGTCGAGGTTGATCCACTCGTCGACCGTGTGCGCCTCGTTCTGGCCGGCGCCGAAGGTCACGGTCGGAATGCCGTGGCGGACCATCCAGTTGGCATCGAGGCCGCCATTGGCGGCGCGCACGTTCGGGGTGCCGCCGACCGCGGCCACCGCCTCGATCGCGCGTTTGACGACCGGCAGGCTCTCCTTCATGCGGAACGGAAAATAATCGGTCTCGGCCTTGAACTTGACCTTGCCCGACTTGCCTTGCGTGTTCGTCACCTTCTTGGCCGCCTTCTCGAACGCGGCCTTGTAGGCCTTGGTGATCTCCTTGAAGAACTTTCCGTCATGGCTGCGGCTCTCGCCGCGCACATGCACGTAATCGGTGACGACGTTGGTGGCATCGCCCGCCGGACGGCCCTCGCCGCCGGTGACGGGGCCGACATTGCTGGTGCCCTGCAGCTTGCCCTTCACCACCTTGCCGAACCAGCCGCCGGCCTTCACCTCGGCGAGCGCGAGCGCCATGATCATGGTCGAGGAGATGCCGCGCTCGGGCGCGACGCCCGCATGCGAGGCGCGGCCATGGATCTCGACGGTCCAGCGGTCGGCGCCGACCGCGCCGATGATGACGTTGGAGGCCGAGCCGCCGTCATAATTGAACGCCATCACCGGCGAGCCGAGCTCCTCGAGCTTGACGTGGCGCGCGCCGTAGAGCCCGCTCTCCTCGCGCACGCAGAACAGCAGCGTGATCGGCGGATGATCGAGCTTCTGCTTGGCAAGCTCCGCGGCCAACGTCACCAGCACGCCGCAGCCGGTGCGATTGTCGCCGCCGAGCGCGGTCTTGGCCTCATTGACGATCTTGCGGCCGGAAATCTTCGGCTTTGCGCCGGCGCAGAGCGGCACGGTGTCCATGTGGGTCATGAACATGATCCGCGGCTGGTTGTGCAGCGCGCCGCGGCCGGGCAGGTCGACGATGAGATTGCCGGTCTCGGTCGGCACGGGAATGCGGCTGTTGGCGTCGTCGAGCCGGATCGCCTTCTTGGGCACGCCGACCTCCTGCAGCGCGGCGGCAAGCTCACGCCCGATCGCCGCCTCCTGTCCGGTGACGCCCTCCACAGTGAGGAAGCGCATGAGACGGTCGGTGGCGGCTTTGTGGTCGACAGGCATGGAGTTGAATTCCCTTGATGCACAGACTTGTAGGATGGGTAGAGCGCAGCGAAACCCATCACCTCAACGCATGCCGATGATGGGTTTCGCTTCGCTCTACCCATCCTACGAATTCGCCGTCGTATAAGTCAAAAAGATCACCACGCCGACCATCAGCGCCGCCGCCATGAACAGCAGCACCGCCGGCAAGCCTGCGAGCGCGGCCACCGCGCCGGTGATCGATTGCATCAGCGCCGTGCCGAGAAAGAAGGCGAGGTTGACCGCGGCGAGCGCCTTGCCTGCGACCTGCGCGTCGACCAGTTGCCGGGACATGCCGAACAGCAGCGGCTGCGCCGAGGTGAAGAGCCCGATCAGCACGAACAGTGCCAGATCATAGTGCGGCGGCATGACGGTCACGCCGAACAGCCACGCGACGGCGAGGTGCGGTGCGCCCAGCGCCATCAGCGCGAGCAGCAGCGCCGCGAAGGCGTGGGTGCCGGCCACGAGCTCCCTGCGGCGGCCGATCCTGCGGTCGATCATGCCGACCAGCAGCGGCCCCGCAATCATCGCCAGCGTGAACGCGCCGAGCTGATTGCCGGCCTCGACCCGCGACAGGCCCTTGACCTGCATCAGCCACGGCCCGCCCCACAGCCCGCGCAGCACCAGCGAGCTCGCCAGCGACACCAGCGCCAGCGCGATCAGGCCGCGCAGCGGTCGCGACAGGCCGAGCCTGAGCACCTCGATCATCTGCGACAGCGGCGAGGACGTGTCCTTGTGCTCGGCCGGCTGGTTCGGCACCAGCACGAATACTGCGAGCGCGACGGCGATGCCGCCGAGCGCGGAGATCCAGAATCCGGCGCGCCAGCCATAGGTGTCGATCACGAAGGCGAGCGGGCTCGACGACAACAGCATGCCGATATTGCCGATCGAGAGGATCGCGCCCGACCACAGGCCGAAGCGGCTCGCCGACAATTGCTTGGCCGCCAGCGTCATCGGGCACATCAGCATGCCCGAGGTGGCAACGCCGAGCATGAACTGCCCCACCGCAAAACTCTCCGGCCCCGTCGCAAACCCGGACGCGATCGCGCCGAACACGGTTCCTGCCAGCAGGCCGAGCGACACCGGCCGCACGCCGAACCGGTCCATCGCGGCCCCGACCGGAATCTGCGATGCCGCAAAAGCGAAATGATAGACCGAGGTCAGGCTCGCCAGCGCCTGCGGCTCGATGTCGAAATCCGCCGCCATCAGGTCGAGGCTGATCGCGGGAATGGTGCGCAGCAATGTCGAGAGCATGTGCCCGCAGGCGAGCGCGACCAGCGCAAAGATCAGCGCGCGGGTGCCATCTCCCGCTTCTTCCGTGGCAACCGCACTCATCAGCGTCCCGTCCCGGCAAAGGGTTTTAGCAAGGGTTTTGGCCGGGTTACATCATTGGGGCAGGCGTGCCAATGCCGGGAGGGGTCGTGTTGGCGCAGGGGCGGTCTGACCCGACGTCGGGGGTGCCTTGCCTCGTTTCCGATTGCATTTGCCTGCGCGAATTCACAGAGTGCGACTCGGAAAGGCCGCGGACGCGCCGGCGTCTGGAAGACGGCTTCCGCATTGGGGAGAAACATCATGATGGGTCTATCGTCTGCGTCGCGCAGCCTGTTGCTGGCTGGCGCGGTCTTCGGTGTGTTCACGCTGTCCGCTGCGGCGCAGCAGCCGGCAACGCCACCTGCCGCGGGCGCCGCGCCCGCAGCCCAGCCGCTTCCGCCGGGATCCCCGTTGATCGGGCGTCCGGACGGCGAGGCTGCCGCCAAGCTCGCGCCCGTTGCGCCGCCGCCGATTCCGGCCGCGGCCGACAAGCTGCCGCTCGCCAAGCTGAAAGTGCCGGCGGGCTTCAACATCGAGGTCTATGCCTCCGGCATGGCGAATGCGCGCTCGCTCGCGCAGAGCGACAAGGGCACCGTGTTCGTCGGCAGTCGCCTCGTCGACAAGGTCTATGCCATCGCCGACAAGGACGGCAAACGGTCGGTCAAGGTGATTGCGTCGGGCCTCTACCGTCCGAACGGCGTCGCCTTCAAGGACGGCACGCTCTACATCGCCGAGCTGTCGAAGGTCTCCAAGATCGAGAAGATCGATGACGTCATCGACAGCCCGCCGAAGCCGACCGTCATCTACGACAAGCTGCCGAAGGACGAGGCGCATGGCTGGAAGTTCATCGCCATCGGCCCCGACAACAAGCTCTATGTTCCGGTCGGCCAGCCCGGCAACAACGTGCTGCACGATGCCGATCACGGCCAGATCCGCCGCATGAATCTCGACGGCTCGGGCGCGGAGGTCTACGCGGTCGGCGTGCGCAACACGGTCGGCTTCGACTGGAATCCTGAAACCAGGCAGCTTTACTTCACCGACAACGGTCGCGACTGGCTGTCGGAGACGGTGCCGGAGGACGAGCTCAACCGCGTCACCAAGGCGGGCGAGGATTTCGGCGCGCCGTTCTGCTACCAGGGCAACATCATCGACCAGGAGCTCGGCTGGGGCAAGGACTGCAAGAACTACACCGCGCCGGTCGGCCTGATGGGCCCGCACACCGCCGCGCTCGGCATGCGCTTCTACACCGGCAGCATGTTCCCGAAGCAGTACAAGAACGCGATCTTCGTCGCGCGCCACGGCTCCTGGAACAAGTCGCAGAAGCAGGGCGGTGACGTCGTCGTCGTCAAGCTGAACAAGGACGGCACCGTGAAGTCGATGGAGCCGTTCCTGACCGGCTTCCTCGAGGACAACAAATATGTCGGCCGCCCCGTCGATGTGATGCTGCTGAAGGACGGCTCGCTGCTCGTCTCCGACGACTGGAACGGCGCAGTGTACCGCATCAGCTACGGCAAGCAGAAGGTCGCGGCGAAGTAGCAACAACCACCGTCATTGCGAGGAGCGAAGCGACGAAGGAATCCAGTCTGTTTCCATGGAAGCATTTCTGGATTGCCTCGCTTCGCTCGCAATGACGGAGTATGCAGGAAGCGGCACATGTACAAGACACTCACCGCCGCTCTGGCGCTTATCTCGCTCACCTTCCCCGCCAGCGCCGAAACCATCCAGGAGCGTGCCGCGCCATGCCTTGCCTGTCACGGCGAGAGCGGCACGTCCGAGACCGAGAACACACCCTCGCTCGGCGGCCAGCAGGCGCCATACGCGCTGATCCAGATCTTCATGTTCCGCGAGAAGTTGCGCGTGTTCGAGCCGATGAACGAGATGGCGAAGTCACTGACCGACGACGACCTCCGCACCTTCTCCGATTTCATCGCCACGCTGCCGAAGCCCGCGCCGCCTACTGATGCCGCAGACGCCACGCGCATGGCGCGCGGAGAGGTCTTGGCGAAGCAGAACCGCTGCAACACCTGCCACAACCCTGACTACTCCGGAAAGGAGAACGTCCCGCGCATCGCCAACCAGCGCGAGGATTACCTCGCCAAGACGCTCGCCGAGTACAAGGACAACTCTCGCCACGGCTATGACGCCACCATGGCCGACGTGATGCAGACCGTCGGCAAGGAGCAGATCGCTGACCTCGCCCACTACCTCGCGCATTATCGCTGAGGGGCCGGCGCTCAGGTCGCACTGGAACGTCGGCTCGCGACGGAGCAGACGGCGGCCGATCGTTACGTCCGCTCGAAGGTGTCGATGTTGGTGGTCACGGCGCGCCACCAGTTCAGTGGCTTGAGCCTGGCCGGATCGCCCTCGCTGGCGGCACTCAGCGCCTGGTCGGCGACCACGAACCACGCGGTCTCCATCTTCTCGTGACGCAGCAATCCCGCATATGTCACGACGCGGTCGCCTGCGGCCGACGAGCCCACGGCGGCAAAGCCGATGCAATTCCCCCGGTGAAATCCGGTCACCTGCACCGTCTGACCGTAAAAGCCGCTGTCCTCCAGCGCGGTCTCGAAAGTGCCTTCAATGCGTCCCTCCGCATCGCTGATAATGCGCAAAATGGAGCCGAACTGGTTTCGCCCACTGCCGACCCATGACATGCCGGTTCTCCACGGTCATTTGCCCGGCGCGACGCGCAGCCGGTGCAATCGATGCAGCTCCGTGGCGGCGTCCTTCATCAGGCCGTGCGCCGCCTCGCGCTCCTGGCCGACGATGAATCCCGATGCGAAAGCCTGGGCGCGGCGGTTCGCCGGAGGGGCAGCCAACGCCGCCTCGGTCGCCAGCTCGCGATGCGTCGTGAAGTCGTTGAGCGATCCCAGCGCGGACTGGATTTGCTTCAGCCGGCCGGCGAGGCTTGCGAGCTGCTTGCGGTCGCGATCGCTGTAGAGGCTCTCGAAGAAATCGACCGCATAGCGGATCTTCTTGATCTTGATCCGCAGCTTGTGGCGCTGCGTCGGGTCGAGATCGTTCAGATGCTTGCCCTGCTTGCGTGCCTTCCTGATGCGCCGGTCGAGCACCTCCGCGGCATAGGCGGCGATCCGCCGGTCGTCGTGGGCGCGGGACTGTCCGGTTTCGATCCACTCGATCGCGTCGATCAGCAGGCGGCGATAGCGGGCCGACCCGACTGCGTCGCGGGCGCGCGCGAAGGCCGCCTTTCGCTGGCCGGAAAACCTCGCGCGGATCGCGCGTGCGCCGCGTTTCGGGACGCCTTGGCCAGCGATCGGCCGAATGCTCTCGTTGACGAACACGTCGATCTCGCGCGCCGGCGCCAGCTCGCTCGTGAGCCATTTGAGTTCGGACTTGATCCGCTCCGTGCTGGCGCGTGGCAGGAGATCGCCGAACAGCGAGATCGCGGCCCGCAGGCGTCGCAGGCCGACGCGCATCTGATGGACGCCCTCGGAGTCCAGCTCGCGCACCGGATCGGCATTTGCCGTGACCTGACGAAGGGTCGAATGCGCAATCGCCCGGAATGCGTCCTGGGGTGAAAGATGCTGCTTGAGGTGTATCGGCTCGGCGCGCTGGGCACCGCCGCGGTCTCCTGCGACAAGCCGATAACCCCGTTCGGATTTCGAGCGCAGATCGAGCTCGGCGCCCGTTCGTCGTTCGAGGTTGCGCGCCAGTCGAAACAGGTCGGCGACTTGCCCCGACTTCAATTCCAGCTCGAGCTCGGCCACAGGGCGCGAACGCCGCCCGGTGCCGATGCGGCCGCGATCGACCGCGAGTTCGATGCGGCTCCGTCGTACCCGTCTCGCTTCCGTCGTGCGGTGGATTTCGGTCTGAAACACCGGCTTCAGCTTGCGCGGAAGTTTCCTCGTCACAAGGTCCGCAAGCGGCGTAGTCTTGATCTTGCTGAAGTCGGGCTTTGCATCCGCGATCTCATGCTCCCATTCGCCGCGCGTCACGGTTCCCGAACCACCGGCCTTGACGGTCTGCACATAGTGTCCGTCGGCCTTGCGGACGCGGAGTGTGAGGCCATGCCGCCTCAGCTTTTGTTTCTTCGTGTCGTAGTAGGTCGAGACGAGCGCCTGCTCGGACCGGTCGCGTTGCCGTCCGTTCGATGAGCCGGCGTGCAAGGCGGATGACAGCTTTCGCGGCGCAAGGCGGAATTTCAGTTCCGTTTCGGCGTTCATCGTCACAGCTTCCGTTGCCGGATTCAAAGTGGCTCACTTGCGAGAAGTTCCGCGATGCCGGGCATTTCGAATCCGGATCACCGCGAACGATGGGCACGTCCGCGGGTCATAGAAAATTCACGGAACTTCGCCGATGCCCGGCGGCCGTGCTATGGTTGCGCCGCTTCCGCGAGCAGCGCCGTCGGGTAGACTGGCTTGGTGAAGAACTTTGCGCCGGCGGGCAGGGGCCGTGGCAGCGGACGGCCCGAGATCACGATGATCCGCACGTCGGATTGCTGCTGCTGCGCATAGTAAGCGAGGTCGACGCCATCCATCTTTCCGACCAAATTGACGTCGGTGATGATCAGGGCAGGGTGCTTCACCTTCAGCGCCAACGCCGCAGTTTCGGCGTCCTCGCACTGCAGTACGTCGAAATTGCTTTCTTCGAGCAGCAGAGCGAGCATTTCGCGCTGAATGTCGTCGTCCTCGACGACGATCGCGGTCGGGCGGATCGGCTTCGACTGGCCCATGGCTGCACCTCGCTGTCTTATCATATGTTAAGTGCGGAGGGAGAAATCTGTTCCTGGTATGGCGCGTCGGGTTCGGCTCACATGACTGTGCGCTAGGCCGCGTGCTCACCGCTGTTGCGGCAGATCGAGCTGGTTCTCGTGCGCCTGCCGAGAGAGCGCGCCGATGGCGACGATCGCTGCTGCGAAGCCTGCGGCCGCGCCGATGCCGAGGGCCCATCGCGGGCCGCAATGATCGGCGACCCATCCGACGATCGGCGCGCCGATCGGTGTGCCGCCCAGTGCGACGCCGAGCCGAAGCGCCATCACGCGCCCGCGCATCGCCGGTTCAGTCGAGAGTTGCATCAGCGCGTTGGACGTGTTCATGACGGTCAGGGCCGCGACGCCGATGACGACCAGCGCAGCGGCGAACAGCCAGTAGCCCGGCGCGAGCGCAGCGAGCGTACAGCCGAGGCCGAAGATCGCGGCACCGAGCACCAGCGCGTTGAAGCGCGGCCGCTCGCGGCTTGCGGCCAGCAAGGCGCCTGACATCGTGCCGACCGCCATCATCGAGGATAGCAGGCCGAAGCCGCGTGCATCGGTGTGGAAGACCCCGACGGCCATGGTCGAGATGAAGATCGGAAAATTGAGCCCGAACGTGCCGATCAGGAACAGCATGATCAGGGTCATCCGGAGGTCGGGACGGGACCAGACATAGTGAAATCCCTGCAGCACGCTGCCCTTGGCGCGGTGAGCGCGGGCGTTGGGGCGAAGTTCCGATGTTCGCAGCAGCGACAGCGAGGCCAGCACGGCCATGAACGAGGCGCCGTTGAAGAGGAACGCCCAGCCGGTGCCGACGGAGGCGATGACGAGACCGGCCGCTGCGGGCCCGATCATGCGCGCGGCGTTGAACGTGGTCGAATTCAGCGCGATCGCATTCGACAGATCGGCATCGCCCACCAGTTCGGCCACGAAAGTCTGCCGCACCGGGGCATCGAGCGCCGCGCTGCAGCCGAACAGGAACGCGAACACATAGACGTGCCAGAGCTGCACGAGGCCGGTGACGGTGAGAAGCCCGAGGATCAGCGCCAGCGCGCCCATCGTGGCCTGGTCGCCATCAACAGCCGGCGCTGGTTCAAATGGTCGGCGGCATATCCCGACCAGGGCATCAGCAACAGCTGTGGTCCGAACTGCAGCGCCATCACGATGCCGACGGCGGACGCGCTGTGATCGGTCAGCTCGGTGAGGACGAGCCAGTCCTGGGCGGCCCGCTGCATCCAGGTTCCGATATTGGACACCAGCGCGCCCGCCGCCCAGACCCGGTAGTTGAAGCTCCGCAGCGAACGAAAGATGCGCCTCATGTCTGCCGGGGCTCGTTGCCGCCGTGAAATCGTCCGAACCGCCGCGCCAGGAAGAGGCCGATCAGGAGCCCGCCAAGTCCGGATGCGGCGACATCGCCGGCGCTCCTCAGGTCGAAAGCGCCGACGCGGCAGATCAGGCAATACCCGACGAGAAGATTGAAGAAACCCCATACGATATTGACGGTCGATGTCGAGAGCCCTTCGCCCGGCGGCTTTGCAAATGGCGTCTGGAACGGCTCGCCCATCATGCCGGCGACGACATGGGGAATGGCATTGGTGAGGAAGGCGCCGCCGAAGAAGTAGGCGACGAGGTCAAGCCAGTTCATGCGCGTGGGTCCTTGCAAGGAGGTCGATGATCCCAAGCGTCGAGCCGGTCTCGCCAAGCCGCGGAAAAACGTTTGCGATGCTGTAGTCATGTGCGCTCGGTCGCGCGTCCGTCATGGCGTCGAGGGCGAGCGTGACGTTGAAGCCCGCCTCATAGGCCTGCCGTGCCGTGGATTCGACGCCGGTGCCGGTGGCGACGCCGGCGATCACGACCTGCGTGACGCCGCGGCTCCTGAGCTGACCTTCCAGATCGGTGCTTGCGAACGCGCCCCATGTCCGCTTCGTCACCACGATGTCGTCGGGCTGCCGGCCGAGTTCCGGAAGAAAGTCGGTCCATCCGTCGGGAAGCAGGCCGGTCTGTCGTGGCCGCTCGGTTCGTCCGGGTGCAACGCCGTCGACATTGACCAGCACGATCGGCAATCGGTGTCGCCGAAACGCAGCGATGAGGTCGCAGGCGCGCGTCACGACATCGTCGATGGGATGGATGAGGGGCGAACCGGCGATCCCGCTTTGCAGGTCGACGATGATGAGGGCCGAGATCGGATCGAGCATCGTGAGAGCCATGATCGTCCTTTCGATGGGATGATGTACGTGACCGGTGCCGGCAGAGGCCCGCGTCAATCCTCGACAAGCCGCTTCAACAGCCTGACCGCCGATGCGAGTTCGTGCTGCTCGCGCGGAGACAGTTTTGCTGCGATGGTGCGCGAGAGCCAATCCTGCCGCGCGGCCCGGCCGGTGCGCAGCCGCTCGCGACACATGTCAGTGAGCGACATGATGGTTTGCCGGCCGTCGTCGGGGTCGGGCGCGCCGCGGACCAGGCCCGCAGTTTCCAGCGCCGCCACCGCGGCACTCATTGATTGCGGCCGCATCCCCTCCAACCGGGCGAGGCCCGAAACGGTCGCGGGTCCGTCCTTTTCGAGGCGAAGCAGAACGGCGATCTGCGACGGGGGAAGATCCTCGCGTTGACCCTGCTCGCGAAGCCGCCGCTTCAGCGTTCCCATCAGTAGACGAAGCTCTTCGGCGAGCGCGGACTTACGTCCCGCCGCGGTACCTGGTGCATTGCTCATGCCAGGCGTTTAGCATATATGCAGGTAAACTGTAAAGATTAGCTTTGCAGTTTGCCTGTCAAAGATTCGGTGTTTCAGCGCATTCCGGTTCCCATGAGGGGCGCCGGTGCGGCGGCGCGCCGCCGTGATGCGCCGTCGCCTGTTATTTCTCCGACAGCTCCGCGACAGGTGCAGCGTCCAGCGGAACCTTGCTCTTGAGCTTCTTCATGATCGAGAGGAACGTGGGCGGCGTTCCGATGTCCCCGTCGGCCGAAAGTCCCTCGCCGGACTCAAATGCGCGGTCTGCGATCTCGTAACCGAGCGCCCGGTAGCTCTCGAACTGTGATTCCGAGAAGAACTGGTTCAGCGTCGTCTCATGCGGAAAGGTCGTGTGGGCTATCGCGTAGCTCAGGACGCCCATGGGCTCCGTGCCGTGCAGGCCCGACTTGAAGTACAAGAGCAGTCCGTCTTCCGACTTGCCGCCGTCGGCCTCGCCATAGAGAATGTCGCCGATTGCCCAGTAAGGTCCTTCCTTCGCCGGGCTCGGACGATCCTTGAAGCGCTTTTTCAGGAGGTCGAGGCCGTGCAGGTCGATCCGAACGCCGAGATCGATCCATATCTTGCGAAGCGCGTTGCCGAGGTCCTCGAAGGAATAATCGGGGTCGCAGCCGGCGTCGCTGACCACGATCACGCGGCAACGCCGGCGAACCATTTCGTAGAGTCCGAGGTTTTCGAAGTGTCCGCCGTCGGTCAGGTAGACCCAGCGTTCGGTCTCGCTGGTCAGGCCGAACATTTCCATGAAGAACGGCCGGAGCGCGTTCGTCGGTTTGACCTCCGCGTAGTCGGGATTGTCGCCGCGCGGGTTGGCCAGCCACCAGCCGAGGCGCACATTGAACAGCGCCATCAGGAAAGCCACGCCCGGCGACGAGTTGTAGCCCATGCTCGGACTCACGGCCGCGCCGGAGATCGCCATGGCGGTTCCGAGCGTGAGGCCGAGCCTTCCGCCGTAGGGCTGCGGCTGGTCGGTCGTGGCGAAGCTCGACCGGTAGGCGCCGTCGGAAAATGCCGCGCTGCCGCTGCCGCAATGGAGCGGCGAGAACGTGAAGGGCGCCGCCATCCGTTCCTGCCATGCGAGGTTCTTGGACGATACGAGGTTGAGCGCGGCGCTGATGACGTGGAGTGGTTTCCAATTCGCTCCCGTCGGGACGACGCCGTGCTCCCATAGCTCATGCAGCATCGGGCTGTCGCGACCGTCGAAATCCGTGAAGGCATTCTTCGTCCGGTCACGCTCCTTCTCGTTGCGCGAGGCGCCGAGGAAAGCGCGAACCAGCCGGTTGCGGTAGAGACTGTGGAGCGAGTAGCGGTTGATGTTGAGGACACGCGAGGCGGCAAGGATCAGAACTCCCAGCAAGAGGGCCGCCACGGCCACGACTGCCCAGGGCATATGGCCATCGGCACCAGACTGGAACGACATGAATGTCCTGTCCCAGGCGATCGACAGCAGGGCGACCAGGGTGGCCGCGAAAATCGCCGCCGCGATCGCCGCAATCGTGTTCAATCCGAGATATTGGCGAATGCCCGAGACCTGCTCGGCAGCGGCCTTGGTCTTCGAACTCGCGCCCAGGATGACGGAAATCAGGCCCGAAATGCCTCCCCCTGTCGCGAGCGATGGGACGGCCGCGCTGCCAAGGTGACCTTCGATCCATGCTGCCGCCGGCGGCGCGCCTAGCACGAGTCCGAACCACAGTAGCCAGCCGAGATAGGCCAGCGTGAAGATTCCGCTCGACCGCGCCTGGAATTCGAGTCCGACGTCCACCTCGGACAGGAACTCGGCAAACGAGATGTAGATCACGTCGGCGACGATCCGCGCCATCACGATCCAGGGCAGGCCGAAGATGCAGGCAAAGATCGCTGTCGTGGCATCGGAGCCGGACCGGTTCAGATACCACAGCAAGGCCAGTCCCGCGGCGCTCAGCAACCCGAACGCTGCGCCGGCGAGGCCCCAGGCGCCAAGATCGATCCAGCGCTGCCAGGGAGCAGGTTCGCGCGGTGGGCGGGCCGTCTTGCCGAAGACACCGGTCCAAGCGCGCGCCAGGACCCAGGCGAAGGTGTAAAAGACAGCGCCGAGCACGGCGCCGCGCGTGATCACCCGGACATAAAATTGAGCCCCTTTGACCTCTTCGCCGAATTTGAAGCCGAGGAGATCGGTCACATACGTCAGCACCGACAAACCGTATGGGCTTTGCAAGACGAAGACCAGCAGCGCGGCTCCAATGAGAAAGGGCGCGAGATCGCATGCAAGAAATCGGGGCTGTGCGACATTGATCCTTCCGCGGGCAGGACGATTGGCGGCAGAGAAAGACAAGGAAATCAGGAAGCAGAGAGTTGGTATGATCATCAGAGTCAGGAACCACCACGATCTCTCCGTGATGCTGTGCGCATCGAGGACGGCGAAGTAGAGCGCCTTCGTGACGAGCACCGCCAGGATCATCGGGGGGACGAGCAGGATCCAGTTCAGGAACAGAAGTGCGCAGGACGCTGGCAACATCGCTCCACAGGTCCGGAGAGATCGACGAAAAGCTCGGAGCGAGAAAGTGCGAGTTGCGCCGGAGGTTGGAAATCGGCTCCGCTTCCTCGTGATCTCCGAGCGGACTGCGGCTCTTTCGCGTGTTGAGTGCTGGAACCACCGTATCCGGCGGGATGCCCGGACTGCCGATGCCGACGAGAGGTGGGACGATCAGTGCCTGGCGCTCCTTCTCGCGCCGTCGCTCCTGAAACAGCCATGCCGATAGCCAGCTGCCGATATAACCGCCCCCCGACACGGTCGAAAGGTACTCGAACTGCTTGAGGGCCGCGCCCGGTTCTTCATCCTTGCGCTTCGACGTGACCTTCAGCGCAGCAATTCTCTGCAGAATTCCGAGTGCAAACGCCGCGCTGCGGATGCCGCCGCCGGACAGGCACAGCGCCCACCGGTCGTCCGCGTTGAGTGCCTGATAGACGTCAAGGAGTTCTCCCGGGACTCGATCGGTCGGCCGCGGCAATGGCGGCGGCGAAACTCGAACCGGCGTGTCGGAGATTAGAAACTTTGACGGGGCCGTCGGCGCCGGCCGTTTTAGCGAGCTGTCAGGTAACGGATCTCTGTCTTCGGGCAATTCTAGCGGGATGCCTGCGAGAGCCCGCCGTTCTTGCCAAAGCACCTGCAAGAGATTCAACGCCCCCATGACACCGCTCCGCCTGTTGACCGGGACCCGACCAAGCTAGCGGGATCAGCCAAGGCTCACGTGTGAAGCGGTTCACAGGCACGCATAAATTGTCAATGCGCCCCGATGGGAAGCGAAGCAAAACCCATCAATTTCCGGGAGAGGCGGCAGGATTCAGCGGCCGATTACCTCAACTTCCGCAGCAGTCCCTGTGCCTCTTCGAGCAACAGCCGCACCTCGTCCCGCTCGACCCTGGCTCTTCGTGTGAACAGTCCGTGCTTCCGCGCATTCCCATTTCCTCTCGGCGCGCCGCTCCTCGCCGCCCCGCCATGCATGCGACATCGCTCTTTCCCGCACATGGCCGGTGCAAGGCAGGCATCGCCATCGCGGGTTCTCGCGCCGCACCGCGGGCTCGCCTGCATCGGGCTGGTGTTGCGGGCGTGTCCGCCGCTCATCGGTTCGCCTCTTGCCTTGCGTCCTCGAGCCCCGCCTCCGCAACGAGCACGTTCGCATGCTGCGTGACGTTGCCCACGATCGCGCGTCCGCCGTCCTGCACGGACAGGTTTTTCACCGTGATCGCGCGCTCGTCGCTGCTGCGGTGGCGGCTCAGGGCCTCGACCTGCGCGGCGAAGGTGCGGGAGAGGCGGGTCAATGCGCGCGTGACGCCCTCCTGCTGCGTCAGATCGTCCGTGCAGGCGAGGCGGCAGGCGCAGCGCATCGCCGCCATGTGGACCGAGACCATCTGCGACACCAGCATGGCCTCGATGGAATCCCTCGGCGCGATGCTTTTGATCATCGAGACCATGAAGGCGAGATTGGTTTCATCGGGCTTCAACGCGACCGCGCTCGCTTTCACCAATTGCCTCAGGAGGCCGTGCAGCGCGTCGCGGTCGACCGCACCGAGCGCCTCGGCCAGCAGTCGTTCGCCGGCTTGCGGATTAGGATGGGTGATCGCGATGCGCCGCTTGTAGAGCTTGATGCGCGGGCTCGCAGGCGGGTCGCTGCGATCGTTTGCCGCAACCGGCGTGGTGATGTGGCGTTCGGGAGCTGTCGTCATGGGCGCTGTCCTTTGCTGGCGCAGGCGCGCGAACGCGTTCGCTCGCTTGCCGCGCGTTTACGAATTTCAGGATGTGGATGAAGGGCTTATGCGCAACCACGTCGCGGCGACCCTGGTGGGGCAGGTCGGACGTTCACGATTGTTGCGATGATGGCATTCTGCCAGTGTTTTGCCCGACGAGTCAAACTGTCGTGCTGCGCGCGCAAGTCCTTGTTCTTGCTAGGGCCGGCTACTGTGCATGGGGTTGTTTTCGAACTTTTTGTTTGGAAGCGGCGCTTGCCTGCCGCGCGGCGGAATGCCGGCGCGCAAACGCGATTGCGGAATCCGGTATGGCCGCTAATCATGCGCCTCGCCTGCGCCGCACCAACAAGCATGCACAAGCAGCGCGGGAGAGGTCTGGGGAGAGAACCAATGCAACGAACGGCTCGCCTGCTGGCGCTCATCGCCGGACTGTGCGCGTGCGCGCTGACGACCGAGGCTCTCGCGCAGAAATATCCGGCGCGGCCGGTCAAGGTCATGGTCGGCTTCAGCGCGGGCGGCCCGGTCGATGTCGTCGCACGCATCATCGGCGATCGCATCGGTGCAAAGCTCGGCCAGCCCTTCGTGGTCGAGAACCGCGCCGGCGCCAACGGCATGATCGCCGCCGAGGGCGTCGCGCATGCGGACGCTGACGGCTACACCATGCTGGCCTGCAACTCGTCCACGATCACCCTCAACAAGACGCTGTTCAAGGACATCCGCTACGACCCGCAGACCGACTTCGCGCCGCTGACCACCGTCGTCTCGGCACCGCTGGTGCTGGTGGTCAATCCGGAGAACCCCAAGACGGCGAACATCAACACGGTGGCCGATCTCGTCGCCGCGGCGAAGGCTGCGCCGGGTGCGCTCGCTTACGGCTCCGGCGGCAACGGCAACCTCGCCCATCTCGCCATGGAGCTGCTCAGCCAGCGCGCCGGCATCAAGATGATCCACGTACCCTATCGCGGCGGCGCGGCCTCCGAGGTCGGCATTCTCGCGCAGGAGGTGCTGGCGGTGTTCGATCCGCTCTCCGCGGTGCCGCTGGTGAAGGGCGGCAAGCTGCGTGCGCTCGCGGTGTCCTCGGCCGAACGGCTGCCCTCGCTGCCTGACGTGCCGACCGTCGCGGAAGCCGGCTATCCCGGCTTCGACCTCTCGTTCTGGGTCGGCTTCTTCATGCCGAAGGCAACACCCGCGCCGATCCTGGAGACGCTGCACCGGGAGATCGTCACTGCGGCCAAGGATCCTGCGGTCGAGGAGAAGCTCGGCTCGCAGGGCGTCGTGAGCGTGCTCAGTCCCGCCGACTACGCCGCCAAGATCGCGAAGGAGACCAAGGAGCTCGCCGAGGTCGTCGCAGCCGCGAACATCAAGGCGGAGTAGGCATCACAGAGCACGCGATCTCGAATTCCGGCCTCACCGATCTCGTGTTCCTGGTGGTGACCTCGCCGGTGACGGACGACGAGAAGCCGGTGTGACCTAACCCGTCCAATCGCGGAACACGCGCGGTTGGCCCCGCGCATCTGCGGAGCTGCGACTAGATGCGGCGTGCGAGTGGTCGCGCGGCGATTACGCCTTTGGAAAATCCTTGCGCATCGCGATCTCGGCGGCATCGCCGGGCGACAGCACGGTCTGATCGAAGGCCGGTTGCGGCTTCGTCATGATGTCGTAGAGCGAGATACCCTTGATCGGCTTGTCCATCAGCTCGCGGACGCAGTCGGCGAGCGTGCCGTTGTAGACGAGATAGGGCGGACCTCTGTCCTTCTGTCTCTCGCCCTTCAGCGACGGCCACTTCTTCAGTTCGGCCGGCGCGTCATAAGCGATCGGCGATCCCTCTTTGAACATGCGCTTGGTTCCGGACGGCTTGGACTGTCGGGAATCCTAAAGCCGCCGGGTAAACACACGTTAAAGAATTAGTTAAAATCAGCCGGCAACGAAGGCGAGCAGCGTGCCGTTGGCCTTGGCAGGCGGTACGCAGATCGCGGCCCCGCTGCGCACGGCCACTGAGCCCAGCGCCTTCTCGGTCGTCGCAAGGTCGCCGCTGACGAGCACGAGCGCGGCGCCGCCGCGCTCGGACAGGCCCGCGAGCGGCACGCCGGGATAGCGTTTGCCGAGCTGCTCCAGCGTCAGATAGACGAAGTCGGCACGGTCGCCGCCGGAGAGCACGGTGACCGCGCCGTCGGCCTCCGCCTTCGGTTCGCGGTCGATCAGGCGCGCGAGGTGCGCGGCTTCCTTCACCGGCTCAGGCGTTGCGATCAGCGCCTGCTTGATGCGCTTGGCCGCATTGGCGTGCTTCATCAGCTCGGGGATCCACACCGTCTCGCGGGTCTTGTGCTGGCAGGCGAAGATGCGCACACCGCCCGGCGCCTCGGCGGTTGGCCACATGAAGGTTCGGAATTTGGCCGCCGAGATCGTGCCGTCAGGCAGCGTCACCGGGCGCTCGAAATCGGTCGGGCCGATCGGCGTCAGACCGCGCGCACGGATTTCCTCGGCGCCTGCGGCGGAATCGATCGCGGTGAGCGCGATGCGCTCGATGCCTTCACCCTGCCGCTCGACGAAGGCGCGGGCCGGCGCGTTGTGCTCGGTCGCCACCAGCACGCCGAGCAGCTCCATATAGTCGGGGTCGAACATGATGGTGTAGTTGCCGGTGCCCATATGCGCGCTGTGGGTGCCGCGCGGGGAGATGGTGAAGCCGAGTTGCCGGTAGTTCTCGGCAGCCTTGTCGAGGTCCTTCACCATGACCACGGCGTGGTCGATACCGATGACGTTCTTGAGAGCCACTGTGATTTCCCCGAATGCAAACAGACTTGAGCCGCCGCGTCAGCGGCCGCTGTTCCTGTCTACGCCGGATGGGCGGTCAAGTCATTTTCAAATCGGCGGAGAATGCGGAATTTCATTCCGCGAAATGGTGTCGCGACGCGCGTCGGCGTCAGCGCGCCTGCTCGATATAGGCGGCGAGGATCGCGCGCTCCTCGCTGGTCATCTCGGTGATGTTGCCCGGCGGCATCGCGCTGGACCAGGCGGCGACGCGGCCGATCAGGCGGATGTTGCGATGGATGTGCTCGGGTGCATCGAGCAGGATGCCCTTCGGCGCGGTGACGATGCCGGCCCAGACCGGCTCGGCCGCATGGCACATGCTGCAGCGGGACATCACGATCTCCTCGACATTGGCGATTGTGGGCTGCGCCGACAGCGCGGCCGTCTTCACCTCGCGCGGGCCGGCCGCGGAGAGGAACAGGATCGCGATCACGCCCAATGATGCGACACCCCACACCCACCACGGCGATTTTCGTCCGGCATGGCGCTCGTTGAAGAAGTGGCGGATCACCGGGCCGAGCGCCAGGATGATGGCGACGATGATCCAGTTGAATCGCGTGGCGTAGAGCAGCGGATAGTGGTTGCTGATCATCAGCACGACCACGGGCAGCGTCAGATAGTTGTTGTGGACCGAGCGCTCCTTGCTGGTCTTGCCGAGCTTCGGGTCCGGTGCCTGTCCTGCAACCAGCGCCGCCACGATCTTCTTCTGGTTCGGAATGATCAGCGCGAAGACGTTGGCGACCATGATGGTGCCGATGATCGCCGCGATCTGGTTGAAGGCGCCGCGGCCGCTCAGCACATGGGTGAAAGCATAGGTCAGCGCGACCAGGAACAGATAGCCGCCGATGGCGAAGGGCAGCTCGCGCTGGGCAAGGCCGGTGCGGCACGCGGCCTCATAGAGCAACCATGCCAGTGCAAGGCTGCAGAAGCTGAACAGGCCGGCCTGGAATGGCGTGAGGTCGAGGATCGACTTGTCGACCAGGAACAGGTCGGCCTCGAGATAATACACCACCACCATCAGTGCGAAGCCGGACAGCCAGGTGGTGTAGGCCTCCCATTTGAACCAGGTGAGCTCGTCCGGCATCTGGCTGGGGGCGACCAGATATTTCAGGATCCGGTAGAAGCCGCCGCCATGGACCTGCCAGGCTTCGCCCTGCACGCCGTCGGGCAGATCGCCTCTTGGCTTGAGGCTGAGGTCGAGGGCGATGAAATAGAAGGAACTGCCGATCCAGGCAATCGCCGCCACCACATGCAGCCAGCGGAGCAGCAGGCTCGCCCACTCCGATATGATGGATCCCCACATGATCACCCCATCAATGGCGACACCGATGCCGCAGCTTTGATGGCCGCAACCGGCGGCCCAGCCCCTACAATGTGTCGCACCTATCGGTGGTGTTTTCCAGTACGATGGGCTGCGGCTGATGCACATCGTGCGGGCATGAGCTGATGTGGGATGCGGCAGGTGTTTTGCCTGTCGCAGACCATTTGCGGGGCGATCGGCATTGACGCCTCGCACGTGCAGGCCGGGAGGAAGACGACGTGAAAAGCAGGATATGGTCCGTGGTGCTGGCCGCTGCGATGCTGGCTGCGGCGGGTGCGCAGGCCGAGCCGCTGCAGGGCAAGGACGCCTATGGCGATTGGCAGTCCGACAAGCCTGGCACGGTCAGGTTGATCCGGCCGGAGGATCTCGTCAGGCCCGGCGCCACGCGGTCGGTTGCGAGCTCCCCGCGCGTGGTGCCGCGGCCGCCGGAGGCGTCGCCGCAGGTGCCGGCCGGTTTCAAGATCGAACTGTTCGCCGAAGGCTTGCGCGGGCCGCGCATCATCAGGGTTGCGCCGAACGGCGATGTCTTCGTCGCGGAGACGCGGATCGGCGCCGTCCGGGTGTTGCGCGCCGGCGAGGGCGGCAAGGCCGCCACCAACGAGGTGTTTGTGAGCGGATTGAGACAGCCGTTCGGCATCGCCTTCTTTCCGAACGGCGACAATCCGCAATGGGTCTACATCGCCAACACCGACAGCGTCGTCCGCTTTCCCTATCAGACCGGCGATCTCAAGGCGCGCCGCAAGCCGGAGACGATCGTTGCAAGCCTGCCGCATGACGGCGGTCACTCAACCCGCGATATCGTGTTCACGCCCGATAACAAGCGCATGTTCGTGTCGGTCGGCTCGCTCAGCAACGTCGCCGAGGGCATGGGCACGCCGCCGGGCGGAGTGGAGGCGTGGTCGAAGGCACAACCGCTCGGCGCGGCGTGGGCCAGCGAGCTTGAGCGGGCAACCGTGCTGGCCTTCACGCCTGACGGCAAGGACCGGAAGATCTATGCGACCGGCATCCGCAATTGCGTCGGTCTTGCGATCGAGCCGCAGACCGGCTTGCCTTGGTGCTCGACCAACGAGCGCGACGGCCTCGGCGACGATCTCGTGCCCGATTACGTCACCAGCGTAAAGGAGGGTGCGTTCTATGGCTGGCCGTGGTTCTACATCGGCGCCAACGAAGACCCGCGCCACGCCGGCGCGCGGCCTGATGTCAAGGACAAGGTGACGGTGCCCGACGTGCTGATCCAGCCGCACTCGGCCTCGCTCGGCATGACCTTCTATCAGGGCACGCAGTTTCCGTCCGAATATCAAGGCGACGCCTTCGCCGCCGAGCACGGCTCCTGGAATCGCTCCAAGCGCACCGGCTACAAGGTGATCCGCATCCGGATGAAGGACGGCAAGCCGACCGGCGAGTACGAGGATTTCGTCACGGGGTTTGTGGTCAGCGACACGCAAGTGTGGGCGCGGCCGGTCGGTGTTGCGGTGGCGAAGGATGGTTCGCTGCTGATGTCCGAGGATGGCAATGGGACGATCTGGCGGGTGACGAGCGTGCCGCGGTGAGCGAGGTTCTTCGCCTCTCCCCGCGTGCGGGGAGAGGCCCGAATTTGCGAGAGCAAATTCCTGGTGAGGGGGACTCCTCCGCGAGTCCATCTATCACCGTCCCCGAGGAAACTCCCCCTCACCCCGACCCTCTCCCCGCAAGCGGGGAGAGGGAGAAGCAAGACCTACCCCCGCCGCACGCTCGCGCCGCCATCGACCGGCAGCGTCACGCCGGTGATGAAGTTCGCCTCGTCCGACGCCAAAAACAGCGCGGCATTGGCGACGTCCCAGCCCGTGCCCATCTTCTTGCGCAGCGGCACCTTGCTGTCGCGTTCGGCTTCGACTTCGGCGCGGGTCTTGGACCATTCGCGGGCGCGGGTGTCGACGGCCATCGGCGTGTTCATCAGGCCGGGCAGGATGACGTTGGCGCGGATGCCGTATTCGGCGTTCTGGTAGGCGAGCTGTTCGGTGAAGGCGATCATCGCCGATTTCGTCGCCTTGTAAGCGACGTAAGGATAGGTCGTGATCGCAGCCATCGAGGAGATGTTGATGATGGCGCCGCTCTTCTGCGCGCGCATGATCGGGATCACTTCTTTCGCCGCGAGAATGCAGCTCTTGAGATTGATGGCGACGACGCGGTCGAACGCCTCTTCGGTGATCTCCAGCAGCTCGGCGTCGCCGCCGGAGAGGCTCACGCCGACATTGTTGTGCAGCACGTCGATGCGGCCCCAGCGCGATTTGGCGTCCGCGACCATCGCCTTGATGTCGGCGGATTTGGTGACGTCAGCCTTGAACGCCGCGGCGGTGCCGTGCGTCGCTGTGATCAGATCCACGGTCTCCTGCGCCGAGTCCAGATGATGATCCACGCACAGCACCTTCGCTCCCTCGCGCGCGAAAGTCAGCGCGGTGGCGCGGCCATTGCCCATGCCTTCGCCGGGGCTCTGGCCGGCGCCGACGACGATCGCAACCTTGTCCTTCAAGCGCATCTCACTTCACTCCCGGGATCGGGTACTGCCGGAGTACCTCTTTGTAATAGGGCTCGTTGTCGATCTTCATCGTCGCAAGCACGCGCACGACGCCGCAATAGAAGGCGATGGTCGGGACGAGGTCGACCATGTGCTCGTCGGAGAGATCCTTCTTGATCTCGGCGAAGGTCGCATCCGACATCGCGAGCTCGCGCACCATCTCGCGGGCGCCTTTCAGGATCGCCCTGGCGAGCGGCTCCAGCTTCGACGGCTTACCCTCGGTCTCGGCCATCAGGCCGGCGATGTCGTCGTCGGTGACACCGAACTCCTTGCCGATCTTCACGTGGTGGGTGAATTCGTATTCCGACTTCTCCATCCAGCCGACCTGGAGGATCGCGAGCTCCCGCAGCCGCGGGTCGAGCTTGCTCTTGAAGCGGATGTAGCCGCCGATGCCGTTGAAGGCCCGCGCCATCTCCGGCGAGTTGACCAGCAGCTTGTGCAGATTGGTGTTGCGCTCGAGCATGTCGCGATATTCGGGCGCGACCTGGTCGGCTTCGAGATAGGGCAGGCGGGCCATTTCCGTGTGTCCTCTAGTGTTTTTGTGACTCGCGTTCGGGGGCTTGAGGTCACGATCGGCCACCAGCACGTTTGCGCCGGCGCGGGCGAGCACGATTGCTGCAGCGCGGCCGTTGCCGATGCCATCACCCGCGGCGCCGCCGCCGCTGATCAGCGCCACCTTGCCGGCGAGGCCGGCATCGTCCTCAGGGCCCTGCATGTCGTTCCATCCCGGTATTTTTTTCCAGACGATAGCAACGGGCTGCGTGCCGGAGAAGGCCGGCCGTCCCGCGCGGATGTCATTGACATCGCATGGAATTGCATGCCGCCGCACGGGATCGGGCGGTTCTGGAAGACGGCTCGCGGAACCGCAGTGATACAACTGTGTTTGTTGCGGAGAGATTTTCGCGTTACGCTTCCTCCGGGGGCTTCCCAATCGCCAGCGGTGTATCGATGAATCTGCTCGATCCACAAGGGCCGGTCGCTGTCGCCAACAGCACCATCCTGGTCGATTCCGTCTTCATCATGCTCGTGATCGTGGTGCCCACCATCATCGCTATCCTGGCGTTTGCGTTCTGGTTTCGCGCGTCCAATCCGAGGGCGCGCTTCCAGCCTGGCTTCGTCTACTCCGGACGCGTCGAGATGGTGGTGTGGGCGATCCCCGCGCTCACCGTGATCCTGCTCGGCGGCGTCGCCTGGATCGGCTCGCACCAGCTCGATCCCGCAGCGCCCGTGCCGGGCACCGGCAGCCCGGTGCGGATCCAGGCCGTCTCGCTCGACTGGAAATGGTTGTTCATCTATCCGGACCAACGCATCGCCACCGTCAACACGCTGACGGTGCCCGCCGGTGCAGAGCTGAATTTCCAGCTCACGTCGTCGAGCGTGATGAACGTGTTCTTCATCCCGCAGCTCGGCAGCATGATCTACACCATGAACGGTATGGTCACGAGGCTAAACCTGCGCGCCGACAATGAAGGCAAGCTGCAGGGCCTGTCGGCGCATTTCTCCGGTGACGGCTTTCCGGACATGATGTTCGACGTCAACGTGGTCTCGCCGCTCGCCTTCCCGGATTGGGTGGCGGCCACGGCGAAGAGCGATGCCGTGCTGAACGAAGACAGCTACAAGAAGCTGATGCAGCAGGGCATCGAGAGGAACAGGCTGGCCTTTCGCCTGGACGATCCCCGGCTGTTCGACCTGATCGCGACCCAGCACATTCCGCCGGGACCGGGGCCGGAGCTGCTCTCCGATGCCGGCCGCCCCCACAGTGGAGGCCATGATGCTCGGTAAGCTCGATTGGTCGGCCATTCCGTTCGATCAGCCGATTCCGCTCGTCGCGGGCGCGATGGTGCTGGTCGCGATCCTGGGCGTGCTGATCTGGGTCGTGGTGAAGGGACATCTGCCTTATCTCTGGGCTGAGTGGATCACCAGCGTCGATCACAAGCGGATCGGCGTCATGTACATCCTGCTGGCGTCGGTGATGCTGCTGCGCGGCGGCAGCGATGCCATCATGATGCGGATCCAGCAGGCGGTGGCGTATCAGTCACAAGGCTATCTGCCGCCTGAGCACTACAACCAGATATTCTCGGCGCACGGCACCATCATGATCTTCTTCGTGGCGATGCCGTTCGTGATCGGGCTGATGAACCTCATCGTGCCGCTCCAGCTTGGCGTGCGCGACGTCGCGTTCCCGACGCTCAATTCGGTCGGCTTCTGGCTGACCGCGACCGGCGCGTTGCTGGTCAATGTCTCGTTGGTCGTCGGCGAGTTCGCACGCACCGGCTGGCTCGCCTTTCCGCCACTGTCGGGGCTGTCCTATTCGCCCGGCGTCGGCGTCGATTATTACGCCTGGTCGCTGCAGATCTCAGGCGTCGGCACGCTGGTGGCCGGCATCAATCTCGTCACCACGGTGCTGAAGCTGCGCACCAGGGGCATGAACTATCTGCGCATGCCGATGTTCTGCTGGACCACGCTGGCCTCGAACCTCCTGATCGTCGCGGCGTTCCCGATCCTCACTGCGACGCTCGCGATGCTGCTGCTCGACCGTTACCTCGGCTTCCACTTCTTCACCAACGAAGCCGGCGGCAACGTCATGATGTTCATGAACTTGATCTGGGCCTGGGGGCATCCGGAGGTCTACATCCTCGTGCTGCCCGCCTTCGGCATCTTCTCCGAGGTGGTATCGACCTTCTCCGGCAAGGCGCTGTTCGGCTATCGCTCCATGGTGCTGGCAACCATGGCGATCTGCGTCATCTCCTTCATGGTCTGGCTGCACCATTTCTTCACGATGGGGGCGGGGCCCGACGTCAACGCGATCTTCGGCATCGCCAGCATGATCATCGCGGTGCCGACGGGCGTGAAGATCTACAACTGGCTGTTCACGATGTATGGCGGCCGCATCCGCTTTGCGACGCCGATGCTGTGGGCGGTCGGCTTCATGGTCACCTTCATCATCGGCGGCTTGACCGGTGTGCTGGTCGCGGTGCCGCCGGCCGACTTCATGCTCCACAACAGCATGTTTTTGGTCGCGCACTTCCACAACGTCATCATCGGCGGCGTGCTGTTCGGCGCCTTTGCCGGTTTCGAGTACTGGTTTCCGAAGGCGTTCGGCTTCCGCCTCGACGAGCGCTGGGGCAAGGCCGCGTTCTGGTTCACCTTCCTCGGCTTCTACGTCACCTTCATGCCGCTCTACATTGCGGGCATGCTGGGTATGACGCGGCGCCTGCAGCACTACGACGTCGCGGCGTGGCGGCCATGGATGATCGTAGCCGTGTTCGGCATGGCCGTGCTGAGCATCGGGGTGATCTGCCAGATCATGCAGCTCGTGGTCAGCATCCGCAATCGCGAGGCATTGCGCGACCGCACCGGCGATCCCTGGGACGGCCGCTCGCTGGAATGGGCGACTTCGTCGCCGCCGCCGGTGTTCAACTTCGCCTTCCATCCCGACGTGCGCGGCGAGGACGCCTATTGGGACATGAAGAGACGCGCCCAGCAGCAATCGCTCGAGCACGAGGAGCCGGAATACCGCGACATCGAGATGCCCAGGAACTCGCCGACCGGCTTCGTCTGCGCGTTCTTCGCCACCATCATGGGCTTCGCGCTGATCTGGCACATCTGGTGGATGGTGATCCTGGGCGGCATCGGCGCGTTCGCGACCTTCGTCGTGTTCGCCTGGCGCGACCATGACGAATACGTCATTCCGGCCGCGGAGGTCGCCCGTATCGACCGCGTCAATCTCGAGGAGCGGCGCAGCCTCGTCAGCATGGCGGGGGCAATCTGATGTCGATGACCGCAACCGCCGGCCATGCGCATGCCGATCCCCATCACATCGGGATCGTCATCGAGCATCCCGGGCCCGCATCGAAGCGGATCGTGACCGCCTACGGCTTCTGGGTGTTCCTGCTCTCCGACATCGTGATGTTCTCCTGCTTCTTTGCCGCCTATGCGGTGCTCTCCGGCCAGACTGCCGGCGGCCCGAAGGGCGCTGAGATCTTCGAGCAGCGTAACGTCGCGATCGAGACGGTCTGCCTGCTGCTGTCGAGCTTCACCTGCGGCATGGCCAGCATCGCAGCCGACGTCCGCAACCGGTTCTGGTTCTATCTCGGCATGGCCGTGACCTGCGTGCTCGGGCTGATCTTCCTCGCCATCGAGTTTAGGGAATTCGCCGACCTCATCGCGCGCGGCTATGGCCCGACGCGCAGCGCGTTCCTGACGTCGTTCTTCTCGCTGGTCGGATGCCACGGCCTGCATGTGTCGGCCGGCGTGCTGTGGCTGCTCACCATGATGGCCCAGGTGTTCGCCAAGGGATTTCGTGCCGACGTCCTGCGCCGGATGATGTGCTTTGCGCTGTTCTGGCATGCGCTCGACATCATCTGGGTTGGAGTCTTCTCCGTCGTCTACCTGCTTGGGAGTGCCGTATGAGCGATCAGATGCACGTGCCGGCCGGACACGATCTGGCGCCGGGCGAAGAAGAGCAACACAGCGTCGGCGAGCGCATCCTCGGTTATGTCGTCGGTCTCGGTCTTGCGTTGCTGCTCACTGCGACCTCGTTCTTCATCGCCGGCACCGATCTGGTCTGGCAGCCCTCGATCCCGGTCGCGCTGATCGTGCTCGCGATCGCGCAGATGGGCGTGCATCTCGTGTTCTTCCTGCACATCACCACGGGACCTGACAACACCAACAACGTGCTGGCACTGGCGTTCGGGCTGCTGGTCGTCTTCCTGGTGGTCGGCGGCACCGTCTGGATCATGTCGCATCTGAACGGCAACATGCCGCCGATGGACCAGATCATGAAGACGCGGATGTAGGGCGCACAAAAAAGAAGAGCCGCTTGTTTGTGACAAGCGGCCCAAGTCTAGGGAGGAAACGCCCGAGCAAAGCAATCGGACCGAAGCCGGATTGCCGCCAAGGAAACGCTCGCGCAAAGCGCTTGCGTACACATATAGGTGTAGCAACTCCCCCTGGAGTTCAATTCCGGATCAATACTGTCTCCGGCTACCGCTCACGGCTGCGTGAACCAATTCTTCACTTCGGCCGGCGGCAGTTATAAGCCTTGCGGAAGCCTGCGGCCTGCGCGTCGTCCTCCGAGCAGAACCAGCGGTCCGGCTTGGTGGTCGCGGGATAGCTCGGGCAGCCCCGCAGGTGATAGATGCCAATATTGCCGGTGACGCGTGCACGCACCGCGAGCTTGCCCTTGATGCTGCAGCTCGGCGGCATCGTCAGATCCTCCGGGAATAGCACGGCGCGGATCTCCTTGTCGCGATCGGAGCGGCAGGCGGCGCCCAGCAGCGCGCCGTCCTTCTTGCCGCTGCGGAATTCTTGCGGTGCAACAAAGCAACCCTTCCAGATCCCCGCCGAGGCCGTTTTGGCTTCGCCCGCCGCCGGTTTGACGTTCGCCTTGATCGGCTCGCGGGCGATGGCGTAGCCGAGCTTGACCAGCTGCTCGTTCAGGCTGGTCTTGTCGCCCTCCGCCGTGCAGATCGCCCGGTGGCGCTTGCCGAAGCTCTTTTCCGGGCCCACGTCATCGCAGCGCACGGAGCGCTTGTTGATCAGCTTCGCAAGCTGGTCGCGGGCCTCGATGCCGCAGGTCCAGGGATCGGCGTGATCATCGATGCAGACCTGATCCAGTTCGGGGGCGTCGACCCCGTCCAGCCGATAGGTGACGTCGCCGAGCTGGATCGAATTGGCGTCCCGGACGGTGGCAGCCGCCGTCAACGCGGAGGCGGGGCCGGAAGAAACCAGAAACCCCGATAGAGCAAGAGACAAAGCAAGCGCGAAGGCGCGGGCGGCGGCAAATGAATTCTCGAAGGACATAAATTCTCGCTATCGATGGCTCTTGCCCCTCGTTCCTAGCATCCGGATCGGACGATACCAATGGTCTGCGCCCTGCGAAGTGCGACATTCGCCCGCCCGCCTTTACTCGCCCGCCGGTCTGCCCCTATCGTCCGGCGCTGCAGACATGGCAGCGAAGGCCGAATCGCCCCTGAAGCGGCGAGGGCGGGAGGAAGAAGTTTCGATGAAAGACCCCGTGGACGTCCTGATCATCGGCGCCGGCGCTTCAGGCGCGGCGGTGGCGTGGTCGCTGGCCGAAACCAAGATGCATATCGTCTGCCTGGAGCAGGGCGGCTGGATGAACCCGGCGGAATACCCGAGCACGGGCCGCGACTGGGAGGCCAAGTTCTACGGCGAGTGGTCGTCGAGCCCGAACGTGCGCGGCCGGCCCGAGGACTATCCGATCAACGACGACAATTCGCCGATCAAGGTAGTGAACTATAATGCGGTCGGCGGTTCGACGGTGATGTACACCGCGCACTGGCCGCGACTGCATCCCTCCGATTTCAAGGTGAAGACGCTCGACGGCGTCGCCGACGACTGGCCGATCGACTACGACGCCCTGACCCCGTTCTTCGAAGAGAACGACCGGATCATGGGCACGTCGGGGCTTTCAGGCGATCCGCTGTCGCCGCTGACGCATCCGCCGATGCCGCAGCAGCCGCTCGGCCTGTCCGGCGCCATCATCGGCAAGGCCATGAACAAGCTCGGCTGGCACTGGTGGCCGTCGGACACGACGGTCGCGACGATGGATTACGAGGGCCGCGCCCGCTGCATCAATCTCGGCCATTGCACGCCGGCCTGTGCGCAGGGCGCAAAGTCCTCGACCGACATCACCTATTGGCCGCATGCGGTCCGCGCCGGTGTCGAGTTGCGCACGCATTGCCGGGTGCGCGAGATCACCACCGACGCGAACGGCATGGCCACGGGCGTGGTCTACTACGACAAGGACGGCATCGAGCAGTTCCAGCCGGCGCATGTCGTCATCATCGCCTGCAACGGCGTCGGCACGCCGCGGCTGCTGCTCAATTCGAAATCCGACCGCTTTCCGAACGGCCTCGCCAATTCGTCCGGCCTCGTCGGCAAGAACTTGATGTTCCATCCCTATGCGCAGATCTACGGCTACGTGAAGGAGCCGACCGATAGCAATCGCGCGCCGCCGACCTGCCTGTGGAGCAAGGAGTGGTACGACACGGATTTGTCGCGCGGCTTCGTGCGCGGCTACGGTGTGCAGTTCGTGCGCGGCGCAGGGCCCGTATTCGAGGCCGTCGTCAGCGAGCAGAAGGGCATTCTGCCGTGGGGCGAGGACCACCACCGCGTCTTCCGCAAGCTCAACGGCCATCGGCTCGGCTTCTCCGCGATCTGCGAGGACCTGCCGGAGGAGCACAACCAGGTCACGCTCGATCCCGTGCTGAAGGACAGCCACGGCATTCCCGCGCCGAAGATCGATTACACGATCAGCGAAAACAGCCGGAAGATGATGGAGCATGCGCTGGCCCGCGGCCGCGAGGTGCTGGAGATGGCGGGCGCGACCGACATCTGCATCAACTCGCCGATCCCCTGGGGCGGCTGGCATCTGCTCGGCACCGCGCGGATGGGCACCGATCCCAAACGCTCCGTCGTCAACGAATGGGGCCGCACGCATGACGTGAAGAACCTCTTCATCGTCGACGGCAGCATCTTCATCACTTCGGGTGGCGTGAACCCGACGTCCACCATCCAGGCCCTCGCGCTCTACATCGCCGACCAGATGAAGCAGCGCCTCGCCAATCTGTTCGACTGAGACCGTCATGACCGTAGACAATCTCACGCGCACCCAGCGCGACGACCTCCGCACCGTCGCCGGGATGATCGTGCCCGCCAGCGATGAGTACAAGGTGCCCGGCGCCGACGACGCCGCGATCCAGGCCGATATCGTTGCGACCCTCGGCCGCGACACCAGACTGGTGACGGCGGCGTTGGATCATCTGGCGCGGCTGGCCGGTCAGCCGCTCGCCGAGCTCGACGCCGCCAGGCGCGATGCCGTGGCGCAGGAGTTTCGCAAGAGCGGTGGTGCGGCCGCGGCAACGCTCGTGCGCGTCGTCCTGCAATGCTACTACCGCGACGACCGCGTGCTCCGCTCGCTCGGCCTCGAGCTGCGCGCGCCGTTTCCCAAGGGCTACGTCCTTCCGGACGGCGACTGGTCGCTGCTCGATCCGGTCAAGGCGAGGTCCGGCACGCTGCGGCGGGCGACCTAGCCATTTGGGTAGTCAAGCACTGGCAGTCCAGCCTTGCACCCCGGCGGGCCACTTGCGCGAGAGGGAACAGGCCACCATCTGTGTGAGCCTCAAGGACTTTCGCCATGCTGGATTTCACTTCAGATATCGTCGATGACGCCGCGTCATCGCGAACGACAGAATCTGCCCCGGTCGATGACCGGGCGCTGCTGGACGCCTATTCCAACGCCGTGATCGACGTCACCGACCGCGTCGGTCCTGCGGTCGTGCGCGTCGAGACCGGGCCAAAGGTGCCGAACGGCCGCGAGCGCGGCGGGCTCGGCTCCGGCATCGTGATCTCGCCGGACGGGCTCGTGCTCACCAACAGCCACGTGGTCGGCGCCTCCAAGGAGATCCGGCTGCGCGACGTCGAGGGGCATGTCGGTGATGCCCGGGTGCTCGGCGTCGATCCCGATACCGATCTGGCGCTGCTGCGCGCCAACGGCGTGCGCGATCTGCCCTATGCCGCGCTTGGCAACTCCAAGACGCTCCGGCGTGGCCAGCTCGTGATCGCGATCGGCAATCCGCTCGGCTTTGAATCGACCGTCACCGCGGGCGTGGTCTCCGCGTTGGGCCGCTCGATCCGCTCGGTCAGCGGGCGCACCATCGAGGACGTGATCCAGACCGATGCCGCGCTCAATCCCGGCAATTCCGGCGGGCCGCTGGTGTCGTCGAATGCCGAGGTGATCGGCATCAACACCGCCATCATCAACGGCGCGCAGGGCATCTGCTTCGCGGTCGCCAGCAACACCGCGCAATTCGTGCTGTCGGAGATCATCCGCCACGGCTATGTCCGCCGCGCCTTCATCGGCGTCGCCGGGCAGACCGCGCCGGTTCCGCGGCGGCACGCGGTGCTGGCAGGCGTCGAGAACAAGATGGGCGCGCTGCTGATGCAGATCGAGCCGGATGGACCGGCGGCGAAGGCGGGCCTGCTGCCCGGCGACGTCGTCATCAGGCTCGACGGCGTCGAGATCAACGGCGTCGACGATCTGATCCGCGTGCTCGACCGCGACCGGATCGGCCGGCGGCTCGCCATGGACGTGCTGCGGCTCGGCCGCCTGCGGGCGATCGATATCGATCCGATCGAGCGGAAGCCCGCCCGCTAGCTGCGGGACGGCGGGCGGGGTATGACGGTGTCATGCCTCGCCTCCGGACCCCAGCCGCATGATGCCGGCGCACGAGACCTACGACGTCATTGTCATCGGCGCGGGCGCCGGCGGAATGACGGCCGCAGCAGTTGCCGCCGCCGAAGGGCTGCGCGCGCTGGTGATCGAGAAGACCGCCTTCGTCGGCGGCACCACGGCGTGGTCCGGCGGCATGGTCTGGATCCCCGCCAATGCCAAGATGAAGGCGGCGGGGCTCTCCGACAGCATCACGGATGCTGTCCGGTATCTGTCGAGCACGGTGCCGGAGCCCGCCAATGCCGGCCTGCGCGCCGCTTTCCTCGCGCGCGGGCCGGAGGCGGTCGCTTGGCTCGAAGCCAACACCGAGGTGCGGCTGCAGCCGGTGAAGACCTATCCGGACTATTATCCGGAGCGGCTGGGCGCGACGTCAGGCGGGCGCGTGCTGGAGCCGGTCGCTTTCGACGGTACCCGGTTGGGCGCGCATTTCGCGCGGCTGCGCGCGCCGCTGCCGGAGTTCACGCTGTTCGGCGGGATGATGGTCAATCGCCTCGACATCCCGCATCTGCGCCGGATCGGAAAATCGCTGCGCTCGACCCTGCGCGCGGCGCGGCTCGTTTCCCAATACGCATTGCAGCGGCTGCGCAGCCCGCGCGGCACGACGCTGCATCTCGGCAACGCGCTTGCGGCGCGGCTCTATGCCTCGTTGCTGGCGCGGCAGGTCGATATCCTGTTCAGCGCGGATGTCGAGGATCTGTCGATGCAAGGCGATCGTGTCGCCGGCGTTGTGATCCGCCACGGCGCGCGCGACCGGCTGATTGGCGCGCGCCGCGGCGTGGTGCTGGCAACAGGCGGCTTCTCGCACGATATGGCGTTGCGCAAACGCTTCTTCCCGCCCGCGGCCGGCTTCGTCTCGGCGACCAACACGGCAGGCACGGGCGACGGACTTCGGCTCGCCGCGACCGCCGGTGCTGCGCTCAACCCGGAGGCGACGAGCCCGGCCTATTGGGTGCCGGCCTCGCTGTTCACCCGTGCCGACGGCAGCCGGGGTGTCTTCCCGCATACGGTGACCGACCGCGCCAAGCCCGGCGTGATCGCCGTCAATGCGGCGGGACGCCGCTTCGTCAACGAGGCGCTGTCGTACCATGAGTTCGTGCTCGCGATGCTGCGCGATGGCGATGGTGAGCCGGACCGGCCGTTCTATTTGATCTGCGACCGTGAGTTCCTGTGGGCTTACGGCCTCGGCCGTATCAAGCCGTTCACGCGCAATGTGCGGCGCTACGTGGCGAGCGGTGAGCTGGTTGAGGCCCCTGACATCGCGCAGCTCGCGGCGAAGATCGGCATCAAGCCGTCCACGCTCACGGCGACGATCGCGAGCTACAACACCGATGCGAAGGAAGGCCGCGATCCCGAATTCGGCCGCGGCAGCACCATCTACCAGCGCCACCTCGGCGATGCCGCTCACAAGCCCAACCCCTGCGTCGCGCCGATCCTCCGCGCGCCGTTCTTCGCCATGCGCATCTACCCGGCCGATCTCGGCACGGCGATCGGCATGAAGGTCGATGCGCAGGCGCGCGTGCTCCGCGAGGACGGTACGGCTGTCGCGGGGCTTTATGCCTGCGGCAACGATATGGGCTCGATCATGAACGGGAATTATCCGGGCCCAGGGATCACGCTCGGCCCGGCGCTGACGTTCGGGTATATCGCGGGAAGGCATTTGGCGGAGGGGAGTGTGGCGTCGGTGGCGAAGGCTGCGAATGCGGCTGTCTGATTGTGCCCGCGCTATTTCCACGTCATTGCGAGCGTAGCGAAGCAATCCAGAAATCCCTCCGCGGAGGCAGTCTGGATTGCTTCGTCGCTTCGCTCCTCGCAGTGACGGGTGGCGAGAGCGCGTTCTAAATCGCTACTCCGCCGCCGCTGCAAAGCGGCTGTTCTCTAGCTCCGCTTCCAACCGCGCCTTCTCGGCGGCCGCGAGCTTGACGCTGGCTTCCTTGACGTGGCCGAAACCGCGGATGGTCTCCGGCACTCTTGCGAGCCGTGCCAGCAGCGGGATCTGCTCCGCCTTCAGCCCGGTCATCCGCTGATCGATCATGCCAAAATAGTCCGCGACCAGCTTGCGCTCGGTCTGGCGCTCCTCGGTGCGGCCGAACGGATCGAACGCGCCGCCGCGCAGGAATTTCAGCCTGGCCAGCACGCGGAAGGCATGGATCATCCAGCCGCCGAACTCCTGCTTCTGGAGATGTCCGGTGGTCTTGTCGCGCTTCGCGAAGATCGGCGGGGCGAGGTGATATTTCAGCGTGAAATCACCGTCGAACTTCTCCGACACCTTCTTCGCAAAGCTGCCGTCGGTATAGAGCCGCGCGACCTCGTACTCGTCCTTGTAGGACATCAGCTTGAACAGGTTCTTTGCCACGGCTTCGGTCAGCTCCGTGGAGGCGGGCGAAGCGGTGGCTTCCGCCTTGCGCACCTTCGCCACGGCCGCGAGGTAGCGGTCGGCATAGGCCTTGTCCTGATAGCCGGTCAGGAATTCGGCGCGGGTCGCGATGATGTCGTCGAGCGACTTCGTCGGCGCCGATGCCCGGCTCTTAAACTGCAGCACGCTGCGCACCCGCGACATGTCGTGGGCGGCGAGCCGTCCCCATGTGAAGGCGAGCTTGTTCATCTCGATCGCGGCGCCGTTGATCTCGATGGCGCGGAGCAGGGCCTCCAGCGACAGCGGGATCGCGCCCTTCTGGAAGGCGAAGCCGAGCATGAAGGGATTGGTCGCGATGCTGTCGCCCATCAGCGCGGCGGCAATGCCCGTGGCGTCGATGATGTCGAGGTTCTTGTCGCCCACGGCGTCGCGCAGCACGGTCTGCATCGTGCCCATCTCGAAGTCGAGATCGGGATTCTGCACGAAGCTCGCAGTCGGCTGCAAATCGGCGTTGATGTAGGCCTTGGTCACGCCGCGCTCGGCGCGGCTCAGCGCAGTCGGGCCGGCCGAGACGATCATGTCGCAGCCGAGGATGACGTCGGCGCCGCCGGTGGTGATGCGGACCGCGGAAATGTCCTCCGGCTTCGGCGCGATGCGGACATGGCTCATCACCGCGCCGTTCTTCTGCGACAGGCCGGTGAAATCCAGCGCCGAGCAGCCGCGGCCGTCGACATGGGCCGCCATGCCGAGCAGGGCGCCGATGGTGATGACGCCGGTGCCGCCAATGCCGGTGACGAGGATGTTGTAGGGTCCGTCCAGCTCCCGCGCGGGCGGCAGCGGCAGATCGGCGAACAACTGGCCGGAATCGACCGCCGAGGTCTTCATGCGCTTCAGCGAACCGCCATGCACGGTGACAAAGCTCGGGCAGAAACCTTCGACGCAGGAAAAGTCCTTGTTGCAGTTCGACTGGTCGATCTGGCGCTTGCGGCCGAACTCGGTCTCCAGCGGCTGCACCGAGACGCAGTTGGAGGCCTGCGAGCAATCGCCACAGCCTTCACAGACCAGCTCGTTGATGAAGGCGCGCTTGGCCGGATCGGGATAGAGCCCGCGCTTGCGGCGGCGGCGCTTTTCCGCGGCGCAGGTCTGGTCGTAGATCACGACCGTGAGGCCCTTGATGTCGCGCAGCTCGCGCTGCACGGCATCGAGCTCGCGGCGGTGATGGATGGTCGCGCCTTGCGGGAAGTAGTTTCCTTCCGGATATTTGCTGGGATCGTCCGAGACGATCGCGAGACGCTTGACGCCCTCCGCCCAGACCTGATGCGCGATCTGTGCGACGTTGAAGGCGCCCTCGGCCGGCTGGCCGCCGGTCATGGCGACGGCGTCGTTGTAGAGGATCTTGTAGGTGATGTTGATGCCGGCGGCAGACGCAGCGCGGAGGGCGAGGAGCCCGGAATGCGTGTAGGTGCCGTCGCCGAGATTCTGGAAGATGTGCTTCTCGGTGGTGAAGGGCGACTGGCCGATCCAGTTCACACCCTCGGCGCCCATATGCGAGATCAGGTCGGTGCGGCGGGTCGGCATGCTCAGAGCCATACCGTGGCAGCCGATGCCGGCCATGGCGCGGCTGCCCTCGGGCACGCGGGTCGATGAGTTGTGCGGGCAGCCGGAGCAGAAGAACGGCGTGCGCGCCAGCTTGATCTGCGTGCTTGACGTGACGGGATTGTCGAAGGCCTCGAGCCGGGCAAGGCGCTGCTCCAGCACCGGGCTGTGATGGCCGAGCTTGCGCAAGCGCGCCACCAGTGCGCCGGCGACGATGGTCGGCGTCAGCTCGCCCTCACTCGGCAGCAGCGGCGCGCCGCTCTCGTCGCGCTTGCCGGTGACGGTCGGGCGCCTGGACGCATCGATATTGTAGAGGATGCGCATCAGCTGGTCTTCGATGAAGCCGCGCTTCTCCTCCACCACCAGCACGTCCTGAAGCCCTTCCGCAAAGCGCTTAGCGCCGCTCTCCTCCAGCGGCCAGGTCAGAGCGACCTTGTAGATGCGAAGGCCGAGATCCTGCGCGTCCTTGTCGGTGATGCCGAGGTCAGCGAGCGCCTGGCGCAGATCGAGATAGGCCTTGCCGGTCGCGACGATGCCGAGCCGCGCGGGCTTGGAATCGAGCACGATGCGATCGAGCTGGTTGGCGCGGGTAAAGGCCTGCACCGCCGCCATCTTCGGGCCGAACAGGCGCTTCTCGGCCTCCAGCGGCGGATCGGGCCAGCGGATGTTGAGGCCACCGGGCGGCATCTCGAAATCATCGGGAAGCACGATCTTGATACGTTCAGGATCACTATAGATCGAGGCCGAGCTCTCGACCGTCTCGCTGATCGCCTTGAAGCCGACCCAGCAGCCGGAGAAGCGCGACAGCGCAAAGCCGTAGAGGCCGAGATCGAGATAATCCTGCAGCGTCGCCGGATTGATGACGGGGATCAGTGCTGCCGCGAACACCTGCTCGCTCTGATGCGCGAGCGTCGAGGATTGGCAGCCATGGTCGTCGCCGGCGAGCGCGAGCACGCCGCCATTGAGCGAGGTGCCGGCCGCATTGGCATGCTTGAGCGCGTCGACCGAGCGGTCGACGCCGGGGCCCTTGCCGTACCAGATGCCGAACACGCCATCGACCTTGGCGCCGGGAAACAAGCCGACCTGCTGGCTGCCCCAGACCGCGGTTGCCGCCAGATCCTCGTTCAGGCCGGGGACGAAGGCGATGTCGTGCTGCTGGAGGTGCGACTTCGCGCGCCATAACGCGTGGTCGTACATGCCGAGCGGGGAACCGCGATATCCGGAGATGAAGCCGCCGGTGTTGAGACCCTGGAGGCGGTCACGTTCGCGCTGCAACATGGGCAGGCGGACCAAGGCTTGTGTGCCGGACAGGAAGATCCGCTTCGATTCGAGCCGGTATTTGTCGTCCAGCTCGACCTGCATCAGCGTCATTTCAGAAGTCCTCGTGTCTCGTTCGGCGTGGGGTTTGCGCTGCGGGAGGGATTGCGGCTGCGCGACGCGAATTGTGACAGTCAAAAGCATGGGCGGGCGAAGTCAATATCGCTGGCCGCATCCGTGGCGCTCCTGCTAGTCATGGCTGCGTGTGGAGAACATCATGACGGCGAACGCATTCGACACCGAGATATCAGAGACGGCTGAGGCGCTGATCGGGCCATGGCGCCGGCCGCGCCAGATGCTGCAGGCGCAGACTTACGACGCGCACGCCTCGATCCACGACGATGCCACCGCGCAAAAGCTCGGCTTCAAGGGCGGCACCATCGAGGGTCCCACGCATTTCAGCCAGTTCGCCCCGCTCGGCGCGCGTCTGTGGGGGCAGGCCTGGTTCGAGAGCGGCTGCCTCTCCGCGCACTATCGCAGTGTCTGCTACGAGGGCGAGGAGGTGCAGGCGATCCTGTCGAAGCCGCTGCCCGGCACGCGCCAGTGCCAGATCCAGATGGTCAAGCGCGACGGCACCGAGGTGCTGCGCGGCACGGCTTCCGTCGGTGATGCCCCTGTCGCGACCGCGCTGGAGACGCGCTTTGGCGAGCTCAAGCCGCTCACCGATCCCGTGATCCTGCGCGACGTCAAGGTGGCGCAGACCGGGAAGCGGCAGACGGTGCGGATGGCGTTCGACCAGAATATGGGCGACCTCTATCCGTTCTCCCTCAGGCAGAAGCTCGCGGTCATCACGGAGACCTCGCCGTATTACTCAGGCGCGGAAAATCCATGGGGCAGGGCGATCATCCCGATGGAAATGCTGAGCGTGCTTTTCCAGTACCGCTCCAAGGAGGATCCGCTGCCGGCCAAGGGACCCGCGGTCGGCCTGTTCGCCGATCAGGAGATCCGCCTGGTGAAGGGGCCGCTGTTCGTCGACGAAGAATATGAGGTCGAACGCGAGGTCGTCGCGCTGTCCGGCAGCCGCCGCACCGAGAGCGCTTGGGCGAAGACGCGGGTGTTCGACAGAGCGGGTACGGTGGTGGCGACCATGCTGCTCAACATGGCGACGCTGAAGGATTCATATGCGCCGTATGAGGTGGAGCATCGGCGCCTGTACGGGGCGGGGCGGTAGTCCCCACTTGTCATTCCGGGGTGCGCGCAGCGCGAACTATGATGCGCAATTGCGCATCAGAGAATCCATTTCACCGCACATATTGTCGCCCGATGGATTCCGGGCTCAACGCTTTGCGTCGCCCCGGAATGACGATGGCGGCCGCTCATCCTTTGAGCAAATGCACGTCGCAAAGCCGTCGCACAGGGAATAAGCAGCCGCCGATCGCGGGCGTAACCTTCTGACCACGCAACGAATTCTCTCGACGCTCGTGCTCCATCGCAATTGTACACAATGGCACGGCGCTTGCAGAACTCCTGGCAAAGAGAGTTCTCGCGAGGGGCGTCATGTTGAACTCAACCAAGCCGACACTGGGCGTCATCAGCGCCGAGCCCGAGCCGATCAAGCTCGACTGGTCGTCGACCGCGCTCGTGATCATCGACATGCAGCGCGACTTCATGGAGCCCGGCGGCTTCGGCGAGACGCTCGGCAATGACGTCGGCCAGCTTGCGCGCGCGGTGAAGCCGATCGGCGCGGTGCTGAAGGCCGCGCGCGACACCGGCATGCTGGTGATCCACACGCGCGAGGGGCATCTGCCCGATCTCTCCGATGCGCCGCCGGCAAAGGTCGAGCGCGGTGCGCCGTCCTTGCGCATCGGCGATCCCGGTCCGATGGGTCGCATCCTCATTCGCGGCGAAGCCGGCCACGACATCATCCCCGAGCTTTATCCGCTCGACAGCGAGGTCGTGATCGACAAGCCCGGCAAGGGCGCGTTCTACGCCACCGAGCTCACCGATGTTTTGGAGAAATACGGCATCGAGAATCTGTTGGTGTGCGGCGTCACCACTGAAGTGTGCGTCAACACCACCGTGCGCGAGGCCAATGACCGCGGCTATCGCTGTGTCGTCATCTCCGACGGCTGCGCATCCTACTTCCCCGAGTTTCACGAGATGGGCCTGAAGATGATCAAGGCCCAGGGCGGCATCTTCGGCTGGGTCGCTAGCTCAGCCGCAGTACTGGAGGCGATGAAGGTTTCGACCACATAGGGGTATTATCATGAGCACATTGACGGGGACGGCCGGCAAGTCCGAATTTAAGCCGGCACTTTGGACATCGGGCGACTGGAACGCGTTTTTCGGCTTCGGCACCAACATCCTCGTCAACATGCTGGTGCTCACGGGCCTGCTGCGCTTCGTCCTGAAGATGCCTGACAGTCTCGTGTTCGGCCGCATCCTGCCCGCGCTCGGGCTGATGATGTGCCTTTCCACCTTCTACTACGCGTTCCTCGCCTACCGCCTTGCGCAGAAGACCGGCCGCAACGACGTCTGCGCGCTGCCGTCTGGCGTCAGCGTGCCGCACATGTTCATTGTGACCTTCGTGATCATGCTGCCGATCACGCTCAAGACCGGTGACCCGCTCAAGGGCTGGTCGGCCGGCCTCGTCTGGGTGTTCTTCCAGAGCTTCATCCTGATGATCGGCGGCTTCATCGCACCGTTCATCCGCAAGATCACGCCGCGCGCGGCGCTGCTCGGCACGCTTGCCGGCGTCTCCGTCACCTTCATCTCGATGCGGCCAGCACTCGAGATGTACATGACGCCGCAGATTGGTCTGGTCTGCTTTGCCATCATCCTGGTGAGCTGGTTCGGCGGGGTGAAATACTGGCGCGGCATTCCCGCAGGCCTCGTCGCCATCGCGGCCGGCATGATCATCGCCTGGGGCTCCAACCTGTTCGGGCTCGGCCTCGGCGGATTGAGCATCGCGGGTGTCGGCGCTGCCTTCGCCAATTTCGGCTTCTCGGTGCCGATCCCGGCCGTGGGCTACGTCTTCTCCGGCTTCGAATTCCTCGGCATCATTCTCGTCACCGCGATTCCGTTCGGCATCTATGACCTCGTCGAAGCCATGGACAATGTCGAGAGTGCGGAAGCGGCCGGCGACGAATATCCGACCACGCGGGTGCTCACCGCCGACGGCGTCGTCAGCCTGATCGGCTGCCTGATGGGCAATCCCTTCATCAACGCGGTCTATATCGGCCATCCCGGCTGGAAGGCGATGGGCGGCCGGATCGGCTATTCGGCGGCGACCGGCATCATGGTGGTGGTGCTGGCTTGGTTCGGCGTCATCTCGGTGCTGCTGGCGCTGGTGCCCGTCGTCGCGATCTCGCCAATCCTGCTCTATATCGGCATGCTGATCGGCGCACAGGCGTTCCAGACTACGCCGGTCAAGCACGCGCCGGCGATCGTGCTGGCGCTGACCCCGCACCTTGCCGCCTGGGCCAAGCTGCAGATCGACACGATGCTGGCCTCGACCATGACGGCCGCGGTAACCGTCGGCAGCATGGCCGCCGACAAGGCCGACGCGGTCAAGACCGCTGCGGTCGCGGCGCTGCCGCAGCAGGGCGTGTTCTATCACGGCCTGGAAGTGATGGGCGGCGGCTCCATCCTCGGCGGCCTCATCCTGGGCGCGATCGGCGTCTTCATCATCGAGCGCGATTTCGAGAAAGCGTCAGCGTTTGCGCTGGTCGGTGCGGTGCTGACCTATTTCGGCTTCATGCACGGTGAAGCCGTCGGCATCGGCGGCGGCTTTGGTGTCACGCCCGCCGTGGCGTTCGCCTACGCCGTGATGGCGGCAGGCTTGTTCGCAGCGAGCAAGCTCGGCACCAGCGAGCGCTACGCCGCGCATCCGGAGATGCACGCCGCGCCGGCGGAGTAAGCGTCGGCTTCGGTCGTTTCGGAGCGGCCGGGCATGTCCCGGCCGTTTTCTTTTCAGCGGGGCCAGCTGTTGTGGTGCGTGCGTATCGGGCGCTTGGATGTCTTGCCCAGCCCAACCAAGCTGCTCTACTCTCGATGGCGCAGAAGCCGTCATCCCAACCGGGCCTTTCGATGCTGCCGCTGGACCATCCACTTTGGAAGAGGCTGGACGACGCACATCGTGATCGGGACATCCCGCAGTTGGTGGCCAGACTTTCGGAGGCCTGGGACGACGAACGCGCGAACTCACTGTTCTGGGACTGCCTCTGTCATCAGGGCACGTGTTACGGGGCAACCTATGCTGCAATCCCGCACCTTCTGACGATTGCGCAAGCTGACGCCAACCGGCATCAACGGCTCGAAATCGCACTCTTCTGCGGCTATGTTGTGCTCAACGCCCTGATGCCTCGCGGCCAGGGGGAAGATCAAGAACTGTCGGGGCTTCCGCGTACCTCTGAGGAATGGGAACAGAAGCTCGATTGCTTTCGCGACCTCGTCGCGCATCTTGAAGATCCGGGCAGGCGACCATCCCACTATGAACTAGCGAGGTCTTTGCCGCGATACAGGCAGATCCTTCTTGCCGGACCAGTCGTAGACGCAGATCTCGGCACGATCGCCGAGATCAGGCTCGAATTCCTGTCATCTCTATCGACCGTGAGCAAGATATGCGAGCAGGCGCTGCTGGAAAAGCCGGGACGTGAGAGTGTCGTGATGCCCCTGCTGGGAGGCATCGCTGCGGCGGAAGGGCATCTGGCTCTCGGTCATCTCTTCTTCCAAGGCCAGGAAGGCTGGTTGAAGTGTACGCGTTGCGGCCTTGGCCATCAGTTTGCCCTGCTTGGAGATCAAGTGGCCCTGTATGCCGAGGAGCGTTCTTCGATTCCGGCTGCCGGAATTGATCCGCGGCCGCTTCTCGACATGAAGGAAGGAAAAGCGTCGAGATCCGATGGCATCATGACGCCCGTCGATGACAGCAGGGAGCTTGCGCCGTTGATCACGCGGCTGATCCGGCTCGCCGACCGCGTGCAAGCCCGGCCGGTGGCCACGCTACTGCGCAATTTCCTCGGCAGCTTTCATTGTCGGCGCTGTGACGCAGAGGTGCCGGCCTGCGCCGACTGACGTCGGCGAAACCAATGCCTCTGGCCCAGCTACCCGCCCTTGACAGCCCCCGCGGTGAGCCCGGCCGCGATCTGCCGCTGCGCAAACACCGTCAGCAGGAGTACCGGGAGCGTGACGATTAGTGCGGCGGCGGCCAGCGGTCCCCAGCTCAACTGGTCGAACGAGATCATGTTGTAGACGGCGACGGGCAAAGTGCGTGTCTCGCGTCCGGCCAGCACGATGCCGAAGACGAAGTTGTTCCAGGAGAAGATCACAGCGAGAATGAAGGCGACCGCGATGCCGGGCTTGGCGATCGGCAGTGCGACGTGGCGGAAGACCTGCCAGCGCGTGGCGCCGTCGATCAGCGCGGCTTCTTCCAATTCCAGCGGCGTCGTCTCGAAATAGCCGATCATGATCCAGATCACGATCGGCACCGTCACCACCAGATGGATGATGATCTGCGGCACCAGCGTGCCGAGCAGGCCGAGCCACTGGAACAGCAGGAACAGCGGGATCAGATAGGACAGGCCGGGCGTGATGCGGGCGATCAGGATCACGATCGCCGATTTGTGCGCGGCCATGCGCGCGATGCCGTAGCCGGCGGGGACGCCGACGATCAGTGCCAGTGCGGTCGCGCTGCCTGTCACGATCAGGCTGTTGACGAAATAGGTCAGGAAGCGATTGGAGGCGAGCACGTCGGCATAGTTCTTCCAGGCGATATGCTCGGGGAAGAACACCGGCGGGTAGGCGGCGTTGTCGATCTCGAATTTGAGCGACAGCGACAGCATCCAGAGGAAGAACAGGATGGCCGGCGACACGATGACGAACACCGAAAGCCACAGGCCGATCTTGCCGATGATCTGACGTGGGCTAATTTGACTTGGCGTCATGCGTCGCTCGCGATTTCTGTCCACACCATGCGCTGGCGGGCGTAGAGCATCACCGCCGCGAGCAGGACGATCAGCAGGAAGAACACCACTGCGATCGCCGAGCCGTAGCCGAGGTCGTAATAGGTGAAGGCGACGCTGTAGAGATAGATGTTGATCGTCTCCGACGCCGAGCCCGGTCCTCCTTGCGTGATCGCGAAGATGATGTCGAAACTCTTCACCGCATCGATCATGCGGATCATGCCGGCGATGAACAGGAACGGCATGATCAGCGGCAGCGTGATGAAGCGGAACACCTGCCAGAGATTGGCGCCGTCGATCTGCGCGCTCTCATAGGGTTCGGTCGGGATGGCGGCGAGGCCGCCGAGCACGATCAGCATGACCAGCGGCGTCCATTGCCAGGTCTCGACCAGCACTAGCGAGGGAATCACGGTCGCGGGGTGGAAGACCCAGAGCTGCGCGGGGATTCCGACCAGCGACAGCAGATAGTTCAGCACGCCGAGCTGCGGGTGAAACATCATGGTCCAGACCAGCGCGATCGCCACCGGTGTCGCCATCATCGGCATGATGAAGATGCCGCGCAGAAAACCGCGGCCGGCGAATTTCTGGTGAAACACCACGGCCGCGAACGTGCCGAGCACCAGCGGCAGCAGCACCGACAACGCGGTATAGACGATGGTGTGGACGACCGCCTCGAGGAAGCGCGGATCGCTGGTCAGCCGCAGATAGTTGGACAGCCCGACGAAGGTGGTCGGCGAGCCGACCTTCCATTCGTTCAGGCTCATCCAGATCGTGAAGACCCATGGGAAGATGATGATCGCGATCACGACGACCAGCGCCGGCACCACGAACGGCCAGTAGGACGGCGGCCGCAACTCCTTCTCCGGCGCGGCACCGGACTGTGCCGCGGCCGGATCCGCTTGTATCAACGCACTCACGTCTTTTCGCTACGCTCCAGGATCGGCCGGTACTGGTCGTTCGCCTTCTTCAGCTCGGCCGCAGGATCGGCGCCGGAGAGCGTGGCGGTGAGCGCCGCGCCGACGATGTCGCGGAATTCGGCGACCGGGATCACGACGGGCAGGCCGAGCTTGCTGATCTTGCCGGACTCGATCACCGACTGCAGCCACTCCTTGGTCTTCACGCCCTTCTGGACCTCGGGATCGTTCAGAATCGAGTTGCGGAACGGCACACCGCCGCCGGCCTGCAGCAGGCGCGCACCCTGCTGCTTCGAGACCGCCCACTGGCAGAGCAGATAGGCGGCCTCCTTGTTCTTGCTCGCCGCGGCAATGCCGATGCCGTCGCCATAGGTCGACGAATATTGCCCCTTGGGCCCGGCGGGCACGACGGTGTAGCCGACCTTGCCGACGACGCGCGAGGCGGCGGGATCTTCCAGCGGCGGCGCCCAGCCCACGCCGTCGATCCACATCGCGGACCGGCCTTGCGTGAACGAAGCCATCGACTCCATCCAGTTGAAGCCGGCGACGCCGGGCGGTGCGGTCTTCGTCAGCAGCGTCTGGTAGAGCTTGGTCGCGGCAATGGCTTCCGGACCGTCGGTCAGGATATTGCCTTTGGCATCGAGGAATTCGCCGCCGTAATCGAGGAAGAAGTTGCTCCACATCGCCATGTTGGCGTTGCGCAAGCCGCGTCCGACGAAGCCGTAGATGCCCTCCTTGGGATCGGTCAGCTTCTCTGCCGCAGCGACCATCTCGTCGAGGGTCTTCGGGACAGCAACGCCCTTTTTCGCGAACAGCTCCTTGTTGTAATAGAGGATGAAATAGTCCACCGACCAGGGCAGCGACAGCATCTGGCCCTTGTCGTTCTTGGCGTATTGCAGGCCCGCGGCTGAGAAATCGCTCTCGACGAGGTCGGGCGCGGTCAGCGTCGGGTCCTTCATGTAGGGCGTCATGTCGGCGAGCCAGCCGGCCTTCTCGAACTGCCGCTTCTGCACGTGATAGCTGAGATGGACGACGTCGAAGCTCGGCCGGCCCGAGGTGAACTCGATCACGACCTTCTGGCGCTGCTGCTGCTCGGGAATCTGCTCAGCTTCGACCTGGATGCCGGTGAGATCGGTGAATTCCTTGAGGTTCTTTTGCAGATTGTCGCCGCGCGGACCCTTCGCGAGAATCACCTCCAGCTTGGTCCCGGCATATTTCTTCCAGTTGACCTCGGCGCGCGCCGGCAATCCGGTCAGGCTGAGCGCGCCAGCCGCTGCGGTGCCTGTCAAGAGCGTACGGCGCGAGATTCTGTAGTCCACCACTTAAAGTCCTCCCTGTGACTCATCGTCGTCTTTGGGAGGCATACTAGCTTCCGTGCCACGCCTGCCTAGTCCTAATTCTGGCTGATCAGGGCCGCACGGCCGGAGTCTCCATCGGCAGGCCGCGCGCCCGCGACATCAGATAGAGCTCGAGCGCGACGAGCTCCGGTGCGCCGTAATCATAGGCCTGGGCGCGAACGCCGGTCATGCAGCTGCGCAGGCGCCGCTCCAGCGAGCCCAGCGTCTGCCATTCCAGTCGATAGAGCGGATAGCCGGTCGGCTGCGCTTGCGTGATCGGCGAGCCCGCGAGGCGCTTGTCAAAGTTGTCGTCGTGGCAATTGGTGCATGCAAGGTTGAGCTGGCCCTCGCGCTGCATGAAGAGCTTGTGTCCCTGCGCGACGAAGGGCTTCAGTTGCGGATCGTCGCCTGCCGTGATCGCGACGCCGCGTGACTGATGGGCGACGAAGGCTGACAATGCCAGCAGATCGCGGCTCTCATAGGGCAGCGGGCTCGCCTGCTGATGATTGGCGCGGCAGAGATTGATGCGCTGGTCGAGCGTGACGGGACGCGCCAGCGCCTTGTCGTAGGCGGGATAGCGCGCCGCGACGCCCTTCATGCTGCTGCGGGCATCGCCGTGGCAATCTGCGCAGGCTTTGCCGGCGCTGCCGGCCTTCTTGCCCCAGAGCGCTTCGCCGTCGAGCACGAACAACATGCCCGGATTGGCAGTGTCGTCATTCTGCATGGCGCGCGTATCGGGGCCCATGAAAGTATAGCCCGACCGGCGCGTAGCGGACGGGATTTCGTCGGCGAGCAGGGCAGGGGCCGCAGCAAACAGCATTGCTGCCGCTATCGCGTACCAAAATCTCATTCGACCGTAATCGATGCCGATGCGGTGGACGAATAGCCGTTGTCGCCGATCCATTCGAACTCGAACTTGCCGCTCTCCTTCGCGACCGTGAAGAACGACAAATAGGGGTTCGCCGCGATGGCCGGAAACAGGGCGGCGCGAAAGATCTCGGCACCGTTGTAGCGGCAGGTAAAGCTCGTGATGATGTCGCGCGGCACGAGCTGGCCATCGGCGGTATGGCGGAAGCCGGTTTCCATGATGTGCGAGGTCAGCGTGCGAATCTCGATGATGTCGCCGCGCTTGGCCTTCGAGGGAACGTTGATGAGCGCTGCCATCAGTTCATCTCCTCGGTGCAGGCCGCCAGCGTCACGACCACGTCGGCGACGACTTGCCAGAACGTGTCGTCGGAGAGGCGGGCGATCGCCACCACCTTCTGGGTGTCGGCGAGCCGGATCCGGGTCGAGACCTGGGCGCGGCCGGAAGCGGGGTTGAGGTAGAAATTGCCGATGTTCGGCTGCGGGTTCTTCTCGTTGAAGACGTGGATACTCTTGACGTACTCGGTCGCCGTCATCGGGCTCGCCACGCTCACCGTCATCGGCACGGTGTTGCCATTCTCGACCAGCGGCGGAATGTCGAGCTTGACCTTCCCCATGCGAATCTGGGCTTCGCCGACGACGTTGCGGATGGCGGTGTTGAGCATGGCGGGCGTTGCTTGCAGCGGCCGCAGCGTGACGACCGGGATCGCGCCGGCGACGGTGATGCCTCCGGCAATGCTCAAAAATTGTCGTCGCGTGGTCGGCATGCACCTAGTCCCGAAGCGTTACAAGAAAAGCCACGATGTCCTCGATTTCCGCGGCGGATAATATCGGCTTGCCGGCAAAATTGCGTCCCGTCCGGACTAGCCCGTCTTTGCGATAATAGGAGGGCATGATGGTCTGCGGGTTGAAACGCGATGCGTCGACCAGCCGCAGTCGCAGCTGGCCCGCCGACCACCAATTGCCGGTGCCGGTGAGATCGGGTGCGAGATCGCCCTGGAATCGCGCCTCCGGGAACGGACCGGAATGGCAGAGGATGCAGGTCGTGGTGCGCGCCACCACCAGCGCGCGTCCGCGCGCGGGATCGCCCGGCGTGCCCGTGAGTGGCTCCGGGATGGTGTCACCGATGATCTTGTAAGGCGCGAGCTCGTCCGCTCTTGCTCCGCAAATCAGAGCGAGGCCGAAGGCGACCAGCGCGGCGGTATGGAGGGATGCTTTAGCCAAAGGTGTCCGCCGTGATGGTTTGAAACCAGCGCTCGGCTTCAGTCGCCTCGCGGGCGCGCAGCTCAGGCGGGGCATCGACCGGGCTGGTCGCGCCGCCCTCGACCTCGGCAAAGATGTCGCCCTTCGGCTGGTAATTGCCGGCGAGCGAGAAGCCGTAACCGGGCGCGACGGTGTTGTAGCAGACGCCGGTCAGACGCGGTGCTTCCGGGGCACGGCCTGCGAGCAGGCTGACGATGGCGCTCGCGCAAGCCTTGCCTTGCGCGCTCGCGGCCGATGCCGATTTGGGGATGCCGCCGCCGAGGCAGGCATCGCCGATGACATGGATGTTCTTGACGAGCTTCGATTCGAACGTGACAGGATCGATCGGACACCAGCCGGTCGCATCCGTAGCGCCCGCGGTCTCGGCGATGCGCCCGGCGCGCTGCGGCGGGATGACATTGGCGACGTCAGGGGTGTAGTTGCCGAACTCGGTGATGATGGTTCTGGTCGAAGGATCCACGGATGTGACGCGACCGCCTTGCGAGAGAGCGATGCGCTCGATCATGTCGCCGTAGAGTTCCTTCCACGCCTTCTCGAACAGCCGCTGCTGCGAAAAACTGTCCTTGGCATCGAGGACCAGCACTTTCGAGCGCGGCTTTTTCGCCTTCAGGTAATGCGCGATCAGGCTGGCGCGCTCGTAGGGCGCCGGCGGACAACGCGAGGGATTGGCGGAAACGGCGATGGCGACAGTGCCGCCATCCGCCATCGCCTCGAGCTGCCGGCGCAGCAGCAGGGTCTGTGCACCGGCCTTCCAGGCGTGCGGCATTTTTTCCGACGCAGTTTCGTCATAACCGGGCAGGGCTTCGAAATGGAAGTCGATGCCGGGGGAAAGCACGAGGCGATCGTAAGGCAGCGCGACGCCGTCGGTCGTCATGACGCTGCGCCGCTCCGGTTCGATCGCGCTCACGGCCTGGCCGATCACGGTGACGCCATCGGCGGCCAGCCTGTCATAGCCGAATTGCTGCGCGTCGATGTCGCGCAGGCCCGCGATCACCTCGTTGCTAAGGGGGCAGGAGGTGAAGACCGCATTCGGCTCGATCAAGATGATTTGCAAGTCGGCTTGCGCGCGCTTCAGCGCACGGGCGCAGGCGGCGCCGCCGAAGCCGCCACCGACCACGACGACACGCCCCGTGGACTGCGCGCGCAGAATCGATGGCCGCGCCAGCGTCGCGGCCGCCATGGTGATGCCGAACACGGCATTCCGCCGTGTCACCGGGCGTGTTGTCATCAAGTGCATCTGCAAAGGGGCTGCGGCGGCGATCGCTCGCCGCCGCAGCATGCTACTTCAAGCGAAGGTGATGTTCTGATCGCGCAGCGGCACCGAGCGGATACGCTTGCCCGTCGCCGCGAAATAGGCGTTGAGCACCGCCGGCGCCGCAACGCCGATGGTCGGCTCGCCGACGCCACCCCAGAACCCGCCGCTCGGCACCATCACCGATTCCACCTTCGGCATCTCGTTGATGCGCATCGAATTGTAGGTGTCGAAGTTGGTTTGCTCGATCTTGCCGTCCTTGACGGTGCAGCCGCCATAGAACAGCGCGGACAGGCCATAGACGAAGGAGCCGGCGATCTGCCGCTCCACCTGCGCCGGATTGACGACGTAGCCGGGATCAGTGGAGGCGACGATGCGATGCACCTTGATCTTGCTGCCGTCGGTCACCGAGATCTCGGCGGCGCCGGCCACATAGCTGCCATAGCCCATCACCTGCGCGATGCCGCGATAGACGCCTTTCGGCGCCGGTGTGGTCCAGCCGATCTTCTCGGCCACGGCATTGAGCACCGCCAGATGCTTGGGATGATTGCCCATCAGCTTGCGGCGGAACTCGAGCGGATCCTGGCCTGCGGCCTGGGCGAGCTCGTCCATGAAGCATTCCATGTAGATCGCGTTGTGATTGACGTTGACGCCGCGCCAGAAGCCCGGCGGAACGTGCGGGTTACGCATCGCATGCTCGATCAGCAGGTTCGGCACCGAATAGCCGAACGCGGCTTCGCCGGATTGGGCGACGCCCTGGAATGCGGCCGGGTCCATGCCGTTCTGCAGCGCTTCGGGACGCAGCGAGAACAGGATCGACTGGCCGGACAGCCGGTAGTGCAGCGCGACCAGGTTGTTGTTGGCGTCGAACGCGCCGGTCATTTTGCACTGGGTGATCGGATGGTACCGGCCGTGCGCCATGTCCTCCTCGCGCGACCACAGCAGTTTGACCGGCGTGCCCGGCATCTGCTTGGCGATCAACACTGCCTGGCGGACATAGTCGGTCTGGCCGCGCCGGCCGAAGCCGCCGCCGGGCATCACCTTATGCACGTCGCACTTGTCCGCCGGAAGGCCGGAGGCCTCCAGCACCGCCGCGAAGGCGGCCTCGCCGTTCTGCGTGCCGCACCAGACCTCGCATTTGTCCGCCGTGTAGATCGCCGTGGCGTTCATCGGCTCCATCGTGGCGTGGTTCTGGTAGGGATAGTTGTAGACGGCCTCGACCTTCTTGGCGGCGCTGGCGATCGCGGCCTTGGCATCGCCGTTCTTGTTGCCGACATAGGCCGGCTGGTCGTTGTCCAGGCCTTCTGCCAGCCACTTCGCGATCGACTCGCTGGAGACCTTGGCGTTCTCGCCCTCGTCCCAGACGATCGGCAGCGCTTCCAGCGCGGTCTTGGCGTGCCACCAGGTGTCGGCAACCACCGCAACCGCGGTATCGCCGACCTTGACGACCTTCTTGACGCCTTTCATGCCGGTGATCTTGGCTTCGTCGTAGCTCTTCAGCTTGCCACCGAACACCGGGCAGTCCTTGATCGCGGCGTTCAGCATGCCCGGCAGCTTGACGTCGATGCCGTAGATCATCGTGCCGTTGGTCTTCTCGGCGGTGTCGAGCCGCAGCAGGCCCTTGCCCGCGATGGTCCAGTCCTTGGGATCCTTGAGCTTGACGTCCGCCAGCGGCGTCAGCTTCGCCGCGGCCTCGGCGACCTTGCCGTAAGTCGTGGTCTTGCCCGACGCCTTGTGGGTGATGACGCCCTTGGCGACGGTGCATTCGGAGGCCGGCACCTTCCACTCGTTCGCGGCGGCCTCGATCAGCATCACGCGCGCGGTGGCGCCACCCTTGCGGACATAGTCCTGCGAGGAGCGGATGCCGCGGCTGCCGCCGGTCGAGAAATCGCCCCAGGCGCGCTTGCGGGCGACACTCTGGCCGGGTGTCGGGTATTCGGTCGTCACCTTCGACCAGTCGCATTCGAGCTCCTCGGCGACGAGCTGGGCGAGGCCGGTAAGGGAGCCCTGGCCCATCTCCGAGCGAGCGATGCGAATCACCACGGTGTCGTCGGGCCTGACCACGACCCAGGCATTGACCTCGGGCGAGCCGTCCGCGGCGCGCACCACGGCGGGACCGCCGAAGGGAAGGTCGAGGCCGATGGCAAGGCCTGCGCCGACTGCGGCGGTGCCGACGACGAAGGCGCGGCGATTCATCTTGGGAGAGACGTGCTTGTTCATGGGGCGGCTCCTTAGGCGCTGGCGATCGTGTGGATCGCTTCGCGCACCTGCTGGAAGGTGCCGCAGCGGCAGATATTGGTGATGGCCTCGTCGATGTCGGCATCGGTCGGCTTCGGCTTCTCGGCGAGCAGCGCCGCCACCGCCATGATCATGCCGCTCTGGCAATAGCCGCATTGCGGAACGTCCTGGGCGATCCAGGCCTGCTGTACCTTGTGCAGCGTGTTCCCGGACGCGAGCCCCTCGATCGTGGTGATCTTCTTGCCTTCGGCCTCGGCGACCGAGATTCCGCAGGAACGGGTGGCGACGCCGTCCATGTGAACCGTGCAGGCGCCGCATTGTGCAATGCCGCAGCCATATTTGGTGCCGGTCAGGCCGGCATTCTCGCGGATCGCCCAGAGCAGCGGCGTATCCGGCTCGACATCGAGCGTGAGGGTTTTTCCGTTGATTGTTAGGTTTGCCATCGCAGTCCCCTGATTGGCCCAATCCACCGATTGGACTCAGGGAACAATGTGTCTGGCAAATTGGAACTGTTCAAATCAAGAGTCCGAGGGGTGGCAGACGAAGATTCTCGCCGACTCGGGAAGATTAGGGGGCCTGCGGTGTTCTGCCTCGCTTGGCTCCGGGCGGGCGGAGCGACCTCTCTCTGCGCGCCAAGGCAGCGGGCCTGGGGCGACGTTCGTTCATGAACACCGGTTCCCAACCCGCGCACCGCTGCGTTGCGGCGACAGTTTGTCCTTTTTGCCGGGGTGCAAGACGGAAACGCTTTGCTTACACTGCACCCGACGCAGAAGGAGTTCCATCGACGTGGCGAGCCATTGCAAAGTGCTGATGCTTTATCCGTTGTTCACGGCGGAGTCGTTCTGGAGCTTTGGCGAGTCCTGCAAATTGATGGGGGTGCGGCGCCCGGCCGCGCCGCTTGGCCTGATCACCGTCGCCGCGATGCTGCCGAAGAGCTGGACGATCCGGCTGATCGATTGCAACACGCAATCCTTCGGCGACGACGATCTTGCCTGGGCCGACGTCGTCTTCACCGGCGGAATGTTGCCGCAGCAGGCCGACACGTTGCGCCTGATCGACAAGTGCCGCGCTGCGGGCAAGCCAGTGGTGGTCGGCGGTCCCGATCCGACGTCGAGCCCGCACATTTACGAGAAGGCCGACTTCCGCGTGCTCGGGGAAGCCGAGAGCGTCATCGACGACTTCATTGCCGCCTGGGACAGCGGTGCACGCTCCGGCGTGTTCACCGCGCCAAAATTCCAGGCCGACGTCACCAAGACGCCGGTGCCGCGTTTCGATCTGCTGAGGTTCGAGGACTACCTCTATCTCGGTGTGCAATATTCACGCGGCTGTCCGTTCACCTGCGAGTTCTGCGACATCATCGAGCTCTACGGCCGCGTGCCGCGGACCAAGACGACCGAGCAGATGTTCGTCGAACTCGAGACGCTCTACGCGATGGGTTACCGCGGCCATCTCGACTTCGTCGACGACAATTTCATCGGCAACAAGAAGTCGCTGCGGCAGTTCCTGCCACAGCTTGCCGAATGGCAGCGTGCTCACGGCTATCCCTTCGAGCTGTCAACCGAAGCCTCGGTCAATCTGGCCGACGATCCCGAACTGCTGGAGCTGATGGGAGAAGCCAACTTCTTCGGAATCTTCGTCGGCATCGAAAGCCCTGATCCCGCGACCCTGGTCGCGATGCGCAAGAAGCAGAACACACGGCGCAACATCGCCGAGAGCATCCACAAGATCTACGCCGCGGGCATGCTGGTCACCGCGGGCTTCATCGTCGGCTTCGACAGCGAGAAGGTCGCAATGGCCGACGCCATGGTCGACTTCATCGAGGAGGCCGCAATTCCGGTCGCCATGGTCGGTCTGCTCTATGCGTTGCCGAACACGCAGCTCACGCGCCGGCTTGCGAAGGAGGGCCGGTTGCACGCGGGCCACGATCTGGCACCGACGATGGGCGGCGACCAGTGCACGGATGGCATCAATTTCGATCCGGTGCGGCCGCTGCGCGATATTCTCCTGGACTACAAGACGGTGCTGGAGCGGATCTACAGTCCGGCGGCCTATGCGGGCCGGGTCGACAAGCTGATGACGCTGCTCGACCGGTCCAGGCAGCGCCATGAGCTCGCCGAAGGCGACATCCGCGCGAGGGTCGGAGCGATGGAGACCGTGCACCGCGTGGTCACGGCCATTCCGGACGGGCGCCCGCTCTGGCAGACCTTCATGAACTGCGCCAAGCGCGACACGTCATCGGCGCGCATTGCGGTGCAGATGATCGCGGCCTATGCGCATCTCGGGCCGTTCTCGCGCAAGGTCATCGCGGCGATCGATGAACGCCTCGCTGAGCTGGACACGGACACGCCCAATCCGGTTGCGGCGGCCGGTGCGCGGCATCTGGCCTGACATCCAAAGCGTAGAGCAGTGTCCTACCGACGACGCAACGACGCGCCGGCGATAGCGCGCGGCTGCCTCGATCTGCCTGCTCGCTGGCGCCGAATTCAGGGCGGCAAGTGTGAGCTGCTCGCTTGACAGCAAAACAACCTCGGGCTGATCGTGACCGGGATGACACCGCTCGCGATTTCGGCGGCCGTGCCGGCAACTGCGCCGGCCCGGCGAGCTTCAGTGCCCGGCGGCGATCAGGATCCGAATTGCGGAGAGCTCGGCTTTGGCGGGGTAGGTCATGTCCAGGAAGATGATCGGCTGGTCGGTCGCGGCAATCACCGCGATCGCGTTGGTGTTCGCCTATCTGCCTTCGTTCGTCGCCGACTCCCTCTACAAGAATGTCGAGGACATCTCCGACGGCGAGATGCCTGCCACGATCACCGCGTTCCAGTCCGGGCCGGAGGTCGTCAGCACGCTCGGCGGCAGCGGCGAGGGGCTGAACTGCAGCCTTCCGGCGCTGACCAACATCTTCTTCGACGGAAGCAAGGATGACGCCGGCAAGCGTCATTTGGTGCTTCAGCGTTTCCGGCAAGCCTGCGTCTTCCACGACCTCTGTTATCGCCACGGCCTTGCCACGTACGGCTACAACCAGAACGACTGCGACCGCATCCTGCAAAACGCGGCGTTCCGGCTGTGCACCTATATTCGTAACGGGAGCGAGGCGAGCAACGCGACCCGATGCCAGACCGATTCGAAGATGGTTCTGGCAGGCGTCAGCATCGGCGGATACGACTCCTATCGCGGCTGGGATCGCTCGACCTATTTCGAGTTCGAGTCCGATCCGTCGCGCTCGAACGGCTTCGTCGCCAGCCGCGTGGTGGATCACCCGTTCAGGGCCGTCGATCCCGTCAAATATCGCAGCGAGCCGGATCAGGTCATCCTGACCTTCGAGAACGTCAGGTCCAATGTCGCCGTCACCTGCACGACCTGCGCGAAGCTGCCCGTCTTCGACACCATGCAGGATCAGAATCAGGTCAGCGCCGAATTGCGTTCGGTCGGCGTGACCAAGCTGCCGGAGGCGCTGCTCGGGCGCAAGCCCATGCTGTCGCAAACCGTTCCGGTGTGGCTGCCGCCGCGCCGCCGTCATGCGGCACCACATTTGCTGGTCGACAGTGCAGGGAAGGATCATCTGATCTGGATGAGCCGGAACAACCCGCGCGGCACCATGTCCTGCATCGTTCTTGCCGATGCAGCCCGACTGCTCACCAACACGTTGCCGAAGCGGGATCTCTGCTCGGTCGATGCCCACTCGTCCCTGACCATGGTGGAGATCGACATGTTCGCAACCTCTCCGCTCCCCATGGAGATCCCCGGCGCGCCGGACCCCATCTACGCGACCGCCATCAGTCCACAGAAGACGACCGCTCACGATCTCAGCTTCTGCTCGCGTTCTGCGTCCAGGCCGATCGAGGGTTCAGGAAACGACGACCAGTCCAAATGCGTCAACTTCTCCGGAGACGGCGTCGGCAAGGGCGCGGCGCTCGGCGCGTTCCAGAACTTTTCGGTGATCCGGCCCGGGCAGCAGATATCTTTCGCGCGGGACGTCGATCTTCGGACGGAGTCGCCGCTGACCGCACTCTGGCAGCGCGCGCTCGGCAACACCTATTCGCCGGGCGGGTCCCTGCTCGTGATCGACGTCGCGCCGCCGGCGGCCGCCAAGGGACCGGCCGCAGCCAGGCTGAACAGGATCGTCCGGTTCAACATCGACGACCGCTTCGATCCGATGATGCCGATCTCGCGCAAGGTGGACGATTTGCGCTTCCTGAGCCTGGAAGCATCGAAGTCGAACGTGTACCTGCGCATGATCGATTTCGCCAACGACAACCCGGCGGTCGGCAATGTGCGGCTGACCATGGGCGGCGGCGACGTGGTGCTTGACCGGTCGTGGGCCGCGAGGCCGATGCTGGTGCTGGAGACCAGAGACGCCCAGCCCAAGACCAAGCTGGTGTTTTCGCGCGGCGAGATCGCGGTCGAGCCGGGCAAGCCCGTCGCTCCCGATGCGACGACGGAAGCGTTGACATTGCAGACTCTGGTTTTCGAGCGCGATGCCGCGGCGCCTTCGGATGCACCCTTCGTGAAATCGGCCGGCGCGGTTTGCAGGATCGTCTACGAGTTCGCGGCCAACCATACCGACTGGCCGTGCTATCGCGCGTTCAACCCCGCGCGGCCGATGCGGGCTTCGCCGGCGGCAACGATGCAGGCCTCCCAGATGCTGGTCGGGCATTTCTCGCAAGGCGGCGGACACGGCATCGCATTTCCCGACGTCTGCCTGAAGTCGGAGCCGATCGTGCTGAAGCCGCAGGGGGACACGTTCGTGTCTTCGCGCGACACCGCGGGCTGGCCAAGCCTGACCCGGAAGATCGCGTGTAAGCCACTCGACGCGGCGGCGACCGTGAGCCAGCCGATCGCTGCGGCTTTCTAGGCGCGGCGGGCGAACGCGCTCCGCCTATCTCACCGCCAGCCGCAGAAAACTCATCACGCTGCCGAGCGCGGCAAAGCCGGCGCCGAGCGCCAGCGCGACGGTCGCACCGTCGTGGCCGGCCAGTGCGAAGCAGAACGCAGCCAGGGCGGCTCCCGTCGTCTGGCCGGTCAGGCGCGCGGTGGCGACGATGCCGGAGGCGCTACCGCTGCGGTGGGGCGGCGCGCTCGACATCACCGCCTTCATGTTCGGCGCCTGGAAGAAGCCGAACCCCATGCCGCAGATCACCATCCGCCAGATGATGTCGGGAATGGCGGGATTGGCCGGAAGCATCGCGAGCAGCGCCATGCCGAGGCCGAGCAGCACGAGCCCGATGCCGCCGAGCAGGCCGACGGCATGGCGATCGGAGAGGCGGCCCGCGATCGGCGCCATGATGCCGACCACCAGCGGCCAGGGCGTCATAAAGAAGCCGGTCTCGACCTGCGAGCGTCCGAGCACGTCCTCGAAATAGAACGGCAGCGAGACGAAGGCGAGGCCCTGCACGGCGAAGGAGCACACGGCCGTTGCCGCCGACAACGCGAACATCGGCCGACTGAACAGATCTATCGGGAGCATCGGCGCGGGATGATCGGCGTGGCGACGCGTCAGGATGAAGCCGAGCGCGAGCGCGGCGACCAGCTCGACGCCGACGACGACGGGCGACAGATTGTGCGCGGCGCTGCCGATGCCGGTGATGAACAGGCCGAGGCAGGCCGATGCCAGGATTGCGCCGAGAAAGTCGAAGCCGTGATCGGCGCGCGGCGTCTTCGGCAGCATCGCAAAGCCGATGCCGGTCGCAACCAGGCCGAAGGGAATGTTGACGGCAAACAGCCACGGCCACGGGCCGAGCGCGAGAATGGCGGAGGCGACCGAGGGGCCGAAGGTGAAGGCGGTGGCCACCACCAGCGCATTGTGGCCGAAGCCGCGGCCGAGCATCTTTCCGGGATAGACGAAGCGCACCAGCGCCGTGTTGACGCTCATGATGCCGCTGGCGCCGAGGCCTTGCAGCGTGCGCCCGACCAGCAGGCTGTCCAGCGACCACGCCACCGCGCAGAACAGCGAAGCGACCGTGAACAGGATCAGGCCGCCGAGATAGATGCGCTGGTGCCCGACGATCTCGCCGAGGGCCCCGAGCGGCAGCAGCGTCGCGACCAGCGCGATCTGGTAGACGTTGACGACCCAGACCGACTGCTCCGGCGAGACGTGCAGGTCGGCGGCAATGGCGGGCAGTGCGATGTTGGCGATCGCGGTGTCGAGCGAGGCCATCGCCAGCGCGGTGAAGATGGCGGCGATCGCCCAGCGCCGCTGCGTGGCCGGCAGGCCGTCGGAAATGGTGTGGTCGGGCTCGCGCGCGGCGGCGGCAGGTAACGTGATTGTCATTGCGTTCGCGCGTGGCTCCGGCGGCGTGCCTCAAGGGGACTTTTGGCATGTACTACGCCGCTGGCCGCTTCCACAGGCATATGCTTGCATGCTGTGTATGCGCGAAGCTCAGGCGATGACGCCTCGCGCTGGCGTATGATCGCGGCGTGACTGCCATTTTGGGGAAACGCCATGCAAATCGTCGTTCTGCCCGGCGACGGCATTGGACCGGAGATCACGACCGCGACATCGGGTGTGCTGCGCGCGGCCTCCGAACGCTTCCAGCTCAATCTGCGGCTGGAGGAGCACGCGGTCGGGCATGCGAGCCTGAAGCTATCGGGCACGACGGTGCGGCCCGAGCTGCTCGACATCGTCCGCGGCGCCGACGGTCTGATCCTGGGGCCGACCGCGACCTTCGACTTCAAGGACGAGGCGCATGGCGAGATCAATCCGTCCAGGTATTTCCGCAAGAGCCTCGATCTCTACGCCAACGTCCGGCCGGCGCGCACTTATGCGGGCCGGCCCGGCCCGCTCGGCGATTTCGACCTCGTCGTGGTGCGCGAGAACACCGAAGGGTTTTACGCCGACCGCAACATGGAGCAGGGCAATGGCGAGATGCTGGTCACGCCCGATGTCGTGATCTCGCTTCGCCGGATCACGCGGCTGTGCTGCGAGCGCATCGCGCATGCCGCCTGTCGTCTGGCGATGAAGCGGCGCAAGCATCTCACCATCGTGCACAAGGCCAATGTGCTCAAGATCGGCGACGGCATGTTCCTCGACATCTGCCGCGAGGCAGCGAAGGGCTACCCGGGCCTTGCCGTCGACGACATCCTCATCGATGCCATGATGGCGCATGTGGTGCGTAGTCCCGGTCGCTTCGACGTCATCGTCGCCACCAACATGTTCGGCGACATCCTGTCCGATCTCACCGCTGAGCTCTCGGGCAGCCTCGGCCTCGGCGGCTCGCTCAATGTCGGCGATCGCTATGCCATGGCGCAGGCGGCGCACGGCTCGGCGCCCGACATTGCAGGGCAGGACATCGCCAATCCGGTGTCGCTGATCCTCTCCACCGCGCTGCTGCTCGCCTGGCACGGCGAGAAGAGTGGCGCGGTCCGTTACGAAGAGGCCGCGCGTGCAATCGAGGCCGCGGTGGCGAAGGCGCTTCGCGCGGGCAGGGCGACGCGCGACGTCGGCGGCAGCCTCGGCACCATCGGAGCGGGCGCTGCGATCGCGGAGATATTGCAGGCAGAGTAAGGGCTCCAGAACAAAAAGTCGGAAAACAACCCCATGCACAGTAGAAGGCCCCTTGATCGATAAGGGATTTTTCGAGGCGCAACGTGACGGCATCCGACGTGGCCTTGACGTTGACCCGTCGGGCAAAACACTGGCAGAATGTGATCGTCGCGGAGATCGGGCTGTGAGCCCATGAAGTCGTGATGTCCGCTTCCAGAGGCAGGGTGGATTTGCGCTTCTGCCCCATGCTGGATCTGCCGCTCGCGTTGACGCAGATCAAGACGCGCCCTTCCTGCCCGCCAGACCTTTCCATCGGTGCATCCATGGAAGGGGGCGGCATGCAAACTCTGTTCAGGGAAATCCGGGATACGCCTTTGCTCTGGATGCTGGCCTTCGTGCCCATCGTGCTGGTGGCCGAGGCGCTTGCTCCGCATTCCCACACGCTGCTCTTCGTGCTGGCCATCCTGGCCATCGCGCCGCTGGCGGCCCTGCTCAGCCACGCCACCGAGGCGGTCGCCGCCAAAACCGGCGATGCCGTGGGCGGACTGCTCAACGCCACGCTCGGCAATCTGACCGAGCTGATCATCGCCATCACGGCGCTGCGTGCGGGCCAGTACATGCTGGTGAAGGCCTCGATTGCCGGCGCGATCGTCACCAATGCTGTATTCATGCTGGGGGCCTGCCTGCTGCTCGGCGGGATGCGCTACCATGTGCAGGAGTACAATCGCGCCGGCGCGCGGCTCTCGTCCGGCCTGTTGCTGATGGCGACCGTCGCCCTGCTTGCCCCTTCGGCGGTCGCCGATCTCGAGCACCTGCCTGCGGATGGGCACATCCTGAACAAGCTGAGCGTCGGCATTTCAGTCCTGCTGATCATCGCGTATGCGCTCGGCCTGTGGTTCTCGCTCGGGACCCACAAGGAATTGTTTGCAAGCGCCGATCACGGTGACGAGCATGGGGCGCACTGGCCGATCGGAACGGCCGTCGGGACACTGCTGGTCGTCACCGTGCTGGTCGCGCTGGTGAGCGAAATTTTTGTGGAATCCGTGCAGAAGGCGGCGGAGACGTTCGGAATGAGCCCGGCCTTCGTCGGGTTCATCATCGTCTCGCTGGTCGGGGCCGCCGCCGAATTCGCAGTGGCCTTTGCCGCAGCGCGCAAGGACCGGCTCGACATGGTCGTCAGCATCGCACTCGGCAGCGCCTCCCAGATCGCGCTGTTCGTTGCCCCCGCGCTCGTGCTGCTCAGCTATGTGGTCGGGCCGACGCCGATGAACCTGCAATTCTGGCCAGGCGCGGTCACCATGGTGATGATTGCAACTGTCACGGCGACCTTCATCACCACGACCGGACGCTCGGCATGGTTCGTCGGCGCCCTGATGATCTTCATCTACGCGGTCTTCGCGCTGACGCTGTATGTCGTGCCGCCGGCGGGCCAGGGATGATTTGAGGTAGCCCGGCGGAGGTAGGGCGTTCGGTCGCGCTCGTGCCGGCTTGCGTCTTTACAATTCCAGATTGTAACATTCCCGTGTGATCAACCGAAATCCCGGAGAGCAAACATGCAAGTGGCTGCAGTTCTGGCGCGCGCCCACGCGGCGGTCGAACAGGGAATTCGTTACGAGCTTGGAGAAGGTGGAATGAATCCCGGCTCTCCGACGCCGGGCCATGGCGGTCTATGCGACTGCTCGGGTTTCGTGGCCTGGTGTCTCGGCATGAGCCGGAAGACGGCGGATCAGTTTTACATCCACTTCAACGGTGGCTGGATCGAGACGACGGGGGTGTGGACGGATGTCGGGCAATCCGTCGGTATTTTCGACGAGACGAGCAAGAAGCCCGGCGCGGTGGTGGTCTATCCGGACCAGCACGGGCACCAGGGACACATCGGCATCATTGTCGACGCGAACAGCGTCGTTCATTGCTCGAAGGGGAACGACTCGCAGTACGGCAACGCCATTCAGGTCACGCCGCTCACGGTGTTCAACAACAACCCGAACACGCGCTACGGCTGGCTGGTCGGCCTGCAGGACGGTATCGGCTTGGCGGCCGCGGCCGGGCCGAATTACCGCAGCCTGACGCCGGGCGGATTCTTCTCCAGCACGCCCTACGACACCTCGATCAAGCGCTCGATCCGGACCAACAACCCGGGCGCGCTGAACATCTCTAACTGGCAGAAGAATTTTCCGGGTTATGCCGGCGTCACGCAGCCTGACAGCGCCGGCAACGTCACGACGATCTATGTCACCCCCGAGCACGGCACGGCGGCCTGGTACAATCTTCTCACCGATCGCTACGGCTATGGCGAGGAGGGCTCCTTCGCCCTGGCGGCGCTGGCGAAGAAATATGCGGGCGTATCCAGCGTGAACGATCCGGCCGTCACGGCCTATGTGAAAGGCTGGCGAAAATGGTCGGGTAACGTGCTGAACAAGGACTCCGTCACCCATCTCGACAACAACGACGAGGTGTTGCTGCTGGCGCGCGCGATGTTCGGTCATGAGATCGGCGCGGCCTCGCCGTTGCATCCTGACCAGATCATGACCGGCGTTGCGTTGAAGCGCGCGGGAGAATTGCCGCCGAACTAGACAAGAGATCCTGATCGAACGGAGGACGGCGGCAAGCCGTCCTCCCAATCTTCGCTACCAGTAGCCGGCGTAGCTGCCGGAGGGCGAGCAATAGTCGCTGCTATAACTGTAATACGACACGGACGGATAGCTGTAGCCATAGCTGTAGGCGGGATAGCCGCCATAGTAGCCACCGTAGTAGCCGCCGCCATAACCTCCGTAATAGGCGCTCCGCGCAATCGCCCCGCCGACGACGGCACCGGCGACGCCGTATCCGAGGCCGCGATAGCCGTAGCCGCGATAGCCGTAACCTCCGCGATAGCCCCAGCCGCCGCGGTAGCCCCACCCGACGCCGCGATAGCCGTAGCCACGCCAGCCGCCGCGCCATTGCACTTCAGTCGTGGCCGGCTCGACCATCGATTTCATCGCCGACAGATGCGTGGGGATCGGCCCGGCCTGGGCGCCGGTGCCGAGCAGCAGAACGCCGGCTCCGGCAAGAACGAGGGTACGCAAACACTTCGCGGAGGTCATGATCGAGCAACTCCCTGCTGGCGGGCGGCGCCTTCTGCGCGGCCATCGCGCATATTCCGGGATGGCGCCGCCGCGGCGGGCTTGATCTAGATCAAGCACATGGGGGCGCGGAGGACGCCCGCAGCCGCACGATGGGGAGGGCCCTTGCGAAACCCATGATGTTTCACCCCCGGATGCTGTCGATGGGTTTCGCTTCGCTCTACCCATCCTACTGGCTGCGGCCGTAGGACGTCGGATGATAAGCGAATGCGTCGCATGAGCGGTCAATAGATGCCTTACGGCGACGTGCACATTCGCGACAGTCGGGCGAGCGTCGCATTCGAGCACCAAGGAAAATGAATCTTCGAAATCAACGTCTTTGGTCTGGAACGCTCCAACGCCATCTTCTGAAGCTCGGGAAACGCCTCCATTGCAATCGCAGAGAATTTGTCCTCTTCAACGACAACAGCCTTCGTCTCAGGCGTTAAATAGAATCTGCGAACGACTACTGTCGCCTCGTGTGATGCGATCGAGGCGGTTGCCAAACGCACCTGGAGACACGTCGAAAGTTCAACGAGGTCTTTCTTCGCAAGTTCATTCCCTAATGGGAAAGAAAATCGACCCGCGCCGGCACTCTGTATCCCAAACTGGTTCGGTCCACGCTCCTCATGCAGCAGTTTGATTTCTTGAGTGATAACCTCCTTCTCTTTCACCGAGGTGGCTTTGAAGTCGGTTTGAAATCGAGCAAGGACTTGGCCGGTTTTTTCGCAATCGTATCCTTTGACGTCTGCGACAAAATAGAAGGTGACATCAAGGATTGCAGCAGTGCGTGTTCCGGTATTGATCAATCCGATGGACGTTGGCTTCGCGTCCGTCGTCAGGCGGCCTGGCACGGTCTTGAAAGCAAGCGGCGCGTCCTTAAGAACAACATTGACTTCGTCAGCGACGTAAAGTTGCTCGCGAAACGCCGTGGCTGCTGAAATCAGGAACGCGCAAACGGAAATGACAAGGGCCACCTTGTCCTTCAGCGACAGGCGCTTGCTCTCTCTTTCGGCTATTCTCGCAGCGTCAGCGGCCTTGCGCTTCTCGTAAGACTCCCGCGCTTGATTCAAGCTCAGCCCCTCATCCCCACTGGCGCTCGCATATTGCGCTACGCATACGGTACACTTCAAGCATGAAAGCCGCCCTGCGGGCGCGCTCTACCCCTCCTGGATGCTTTCGAAGTTTTGTTGCCGCATCTCGTTCGATCTCGTTGAGGTTGCTTCGCAAGCAAATTACACTGTTTCAGCGCTTTTCGCGCGATGAAAGGAAACAGGATGCCGGCGGAGGTTGGGATTCTTCTGGTGCACGGTATCGGGACACAAAATCGCGGCGAAACGCTCGTCACTTATGGCGAGCCGCTGTTCAAAACAATAAAGGGAGGGGTCGAGCTTCCTGGATCTGAGGTGGTCGAGGGACCTGATCCCAAGACCCGTGAAAAGACATCTGAAGATGAATCTCCAGCCTCTTCCCCAAAAGTCGGGCGGGTCCGGCTGTTGGACTCGTTTTTAAGTCCTCTCATCAATGACGTGCCGAATCGCCTGGTGCCTCCGCACGTCCAGCTTTCCATAACGAACTCGGATGACCCCGGCGAGGTGCCCATCAAGTGGGTGATGGCAGAGTGCCACTGGGCAACGTCGTTTCCCGCCCCGAATGCCCGGAAGGTCACGCTATGGATCATGAGAGTTCTGCCTTGGGTATGCGTGACTTTTGTGTCGCGGCGCCTTCAGATTGCAATCAAAGCAACGCGGTCCGCGTTGGCGGCGCCAGGGTCTCGCCCTCTTGAAATTGCAAGACTAGGTGCGGGCGGCTTATTGCCGGCCTTGTGTTTGCCGCTGATCACTCCGCTCGTCGTAATCTTCGAGTTGTGTCTTGCGGGCTTGCTGATCGTGCAGCTCGTCCCGCTCAAGATTGTTCAAGATATCGTGGTTCGAATTAACGCGGCGATTTCATCGGTGCTTGGTGACTCGTTCATTTTTACCTCGAGCGCGTTTCGACAGCAGGCAGTCGTCTCGAAATTGCTGCGGGATATCGATTGGCTGGAAACGACTTTCGAGTGCAAACGGATCGTCGTGATGGCTCATTCCCAGGGGGCGGCAATCGCCTACCTGGCTCTGCGCCAGCGCGAACTCAGCAGCGTCAAGCTTCTCATCACGTTCGGCGCCGGTATCCTCAAGCTACATCAACTCAGCGGGGAGGAGGGGGGATATCGGACTATGGGGCTGAGTATCCCGATCTTCGTCAGCGGCGTGATGATGCTCTTGCTAGGATACAACCTCCTTTCGGAGCCTGGCTGGTTTGAGACTTTTTTGGCAGGCTTCGCCGCCCTCGCATACTTGGTCATGGCAGCGTTCTTTGCTTCGAGCGACTACTCTGCGGAGATCCTTGACGCTTCAGATGATCTGGCGAGGAAGAACATAAAGTGGGTAGATATCTTCGCGACGCTGGACCCTGTGCCGAATGGGCCGATCTTCATAACTCCGAACGAAAATATTGAGAGTATCGAAGTCTGCAACTCATCATCACTGATTGGGGATCATACGTCGTACGATCTCAACCGAGATGTTTTCTTTCCATATGTCGTCAGCGCAATCGCACGGTCTGTTGAAACCAATGTTTCGTTGAATCCTCTTGACCCAGCCAAGCTGTCATTGTTTCAGGCCGGTCGGCGCGTCAGGATTAGTTCGGAGAAGCTCGATCACTTGCTGTTGCTGCTAGCATTGGCCGGAGTTTTGTTTCATCGAGAAGCAGTTATAGCGGCCGGTGACTGGCTGAGTGGGTGGATCAACTATGCTTGTCACACTGCTGCCGACGTCGGCCATTGCTGGCCGTTCGCCGCCAGCGCAACCGGGCTTGGAATTACGTTGTGTTCCTACATGTTTCTAAGACTGTCCGTGCAGGCGATTGCGGCCCTCTCCCACCATTTTAGCGAGATGAGGGAAGTTCGCTTTCTGTCTATCGGCATTTTCTTCGGAGCTGTTCGCCATTTTCTGGCGTGTATAAGCTTGTCTTTCGTTGCACTTCTCTATTTCTCGCAAATCGTTCCTCCCTTCAGTTGGAGTCCGAACCCAAGCCGTTTCGTTCAGGCGTATATGATCGGTAACATTGCCACGATCCCCCTCGCGTTCCTCGATGCGTATCGTATGCGGCGAATACGGAAAGCTGGAAAGCGAGACGGTCGCCGCAAAGACAGTGATGGGTCGGACTGACAGGCAGTCGGACCGGTCAAACACACGCCAGTCCCTTGAGAAAGGAAGGGGCGTGAAGCGGCCCGCTGACGGCTTGCTGCCGCAGCGCTACATTCCACTGGGCTGGTGCCCCCCTCAGAACTGATACCGCCTCAGCCCCCCATCCACCGGGATCACCGTGCCCGTGATGTACCGCGCCACCGGTGACGCCAAAAACACCGCGAGCGCCGCGAGGTCCTCCGGCTCGCCCCAATAGCCGACCGGGATCTCTTCCTCCGCAAAGCGCTCTCGATAATCCGGCGGGTAGTTGCGGCGGATCTGCTCGCTCATGATGCGGCCGGGCGGGATGCAGTTGATGGTGATGCCGTGCTCGCCGATCTCGCGCGACAGGCCCTTGGCCCAGGCGTGCACGGCGGCCTTGGCGGCGAAGGCGGCGTTGAGGCCTTCGGGCTCGGACTTGCCGGTGATGTTGACGATGCGGCCCCATTTGCGCTCGATCATCTGCGGCAGCAGCGCATGGGCGATGCGGCGGTAGCTGGTGAAGTTGAGCGCGATCGCCTCGTCCCATTTGCTGTCGGGCGCATCGACCGGCAGCGGGCGGCTGCCGCCGGCATTGTTGATGAGGATGTCGACATGGCCGAGCTCCTTCAACGCGAAGGCTGCGATCTTTTCGGCTGCGTCCTTGGCCATCACATCCTGCGCGAGCGGCGTGATCAGGCCGCCGCCGACCTCTTTCACCAGCTCGGCGAGCAGGTCGGTGCGCCGTGCCACGCCGACGACGCGCACGCCTTCGGCAGCCAAGCCCTTGGCGATGGCGCGGCCGATGCCGATGCTCGCGCCTGTCACGACAGCGGTTTTGGATTTGAGCCCGAGGTCCATGGTCACGCTCTCTTGTTTGCTTTTGCTTGTTGTCGTTCGTTTCCTGCCCGTCCCGCAGGCTTTGCGAATTGCCTGAGCGGGACGAGCAGTGGTAACCAGAAGCGCCGGTGAAGGAAACACGAAAAAGAAAAGGCTTGAACGATGGTGTGGGATCCGCAGCAATATCTGAAATTCTCCGGCCATCGGCTCCGGCCTGCCGTCGATCTGTTGATGCGGATTCCGGATCTGGGCCCGCGCACCATCGCCGACCTCGGCGCCGGTGCCGGCAATGTCACCAAGCTGATTAGGGAGCGCTGGCCGGATGCGACCGTGACCGGCGTGGAAGGCTCGGCCGAGATGGTCGCGGCGGGGCGGAAGGCGGCGCCTGATGTGGAGTGGTCACACGAGGACCTCGGCCATTGGCGTCCCGCGAAGCAATATGATGTCGTCTATTCCAATGCCGCACTGCACTGGTTGCCCAATCATGCGGCACTGTTTCCGTCGGTGATGGAGAAGGTGACGCCCGGCGGCGTGCTCGCGGTGCAGATGCCGCGCAACTTCCTGGCGCCGTCGCATGTGCTGATCGGCGAGACCGCGCTGGACGGACCGTGGCGGTCCAAGGTCGAGCATCTCGTCACGCCGCCGCCGGTCGAGGGGCCGGCCTTCTATCATGATCTGCTTGCTCCGATGTCGTCCAATGTCGACATCTGGGAGACCGAATATCTCCAGGTGCTCGAAGGCGAAAACCCCGTGAAGGAATGGACCAAGGGGACCTGGCTGACGCGCTATCTCGACATTCTGCAGGGCGACGAGAAGGCGGCGTTCGAGGCGGCCTATGGTGCGCGCGTCGCGAAAGCCTATCCCAAGAACGCCGCGGGGCAGACGCTGTTTCCGTTCCGGCGTCTGTTCATGGTTGCCCAGCGCAAGGGCTGATGGCATTGCCGCAATGCGACATAAGCGCTCGCTTCCGGGGACGGGAGCGTGCGCCGGGTTGCGCATTCTGCAGCCGTCAAGATAGCTTGGCTGCGGCAAATTGGGCTTAGGTCTAGTTGTTCGGGTGGCGGATTGCTGCCACTACTGACGGCGCACAACAAAGCAAAACAAAAAGACCCGGTTTCCGAGGGTTATTGGGGAGGTCCTTCATGCGCAAACTGCTTCTCGCGGTCGCTGCGGCCGCGTTCGCTCTTGCCCCTGCTGCCGTTGCCCAGGCCCAAAGTCCGATCATCATCAAGTTCAGCCACGTCGTCGCCAACGACACCCCGAAGGGGAAGGGCGCGCTGAAGTTCAAGGAACTCGCCGAGAAGTACACCGACGGCAAGGTCAAGATCGAAGTCTATCCGAACTCCTCGCTCTACAAGGACAAGGAGGAGATCGAGGCGCTCCAGCTTGGTTCGGTGCAGATGCTGGCGCCTTCGACCGCGAAATTCGCCCCGCTCGGCATCAAGGAATTCGAAGCGCTCGATCTGCCCTGGCTGTTCAAGGACGATGCGACCTATTCCAGCGCGATGAAGGGCACGGTCGGCAAATGGCTGTTCCAGAAACTGGAAGCCAAGGGCATCACCGGCCTCGCTTACTGGGATAACGGCTTCCACATGGTGTCGTCGAACCGCGCGCTGATGAAGCCGGAGGATTTCAAGGGCCTGAAATTCCGCATCTCCGGCTCGAAGATCGCCGACCAGTATTTCCGCCTGCTCGGCTCGATCCCGCAGATCATGGCGTTCTCGGAAGTCTACCAGGCGCTGCAAACCGGCGTGGTCGACGGCTGCGAGAACACCGCCTCCAACTACCTGACGCAGAAGTTCTACGAGGTGCAGAAGGACATCACCGTGTCCTATCACGCGCATCTGCAATACGCCGTCATCGTCAACTCGAAATTCTGGTCCGGCCTGCCGCCCGACATCCGCGCCCAGCTCGAGAAGGCGATGAACGAGGCGACCGACTACACCAATCTGATCGCGCATCAGGAGAACGAGGATGCGCTCGCCGAGATCAAGAAGACGGGCAAGACCCAGTTGCATTATCTGAGCGACGCTGACCGCAAGGCGTGGCAGGAGGCGATGCGGCCGACTTATACTTGGGCCAAGGGCCGGGTCGGGCAGGAAGTGCTCGATCTCGTCGCCAAGGAACTCGACGTCAAGATGAACTGACGCGGTTTCCGGGAGAATGATACCAACGGTCGGGAGTGCGAGCACTCCCGACCGTTTCGCATATCGATAGGGGGACTTTGATTTGCTTCGCGTGCTCAATCAGGCGCTCAACCATCTCGAAGAATGGTTGATCGCGACGCTCATCGCGGCTGCAACCGGCTTGATCTTCATCGCGGTGGTGCACCGTTACGGGGCAGGCGAATCGATCGCGCTCTCGAGGTGGGCGGCCGCGCACGGAATGACCTGGCTCGCGTCGCTGTCGATGGCGGTGTTCACCTTCCTGTCCGAGCTCGATCTGTCCTGGGCGCAGGAACTCTGCATCTACATGTTCATCTGGATGGCGAAGTTCGGCGCGGCCTATGGCGTGCGCACCGGCATCCATGTCGGCGTCGACCTGCTCGTCAACCGCCTGCCCGAACATTCGCGCAAGCACGTGATCCTGTTCGCGCTGCTGTGCGGCGCGCTGTTCACCGGCATGATCGCCGCCTTCGGCGCCTCCTTCGTCAGCGAGATGTTCAAGACCGGCCAGCAGTCGAACGACCTCGAAGCGCCGATGTGGTTCGTGTATCTCGCGATCCCGCTCGGCTCGGGTCTGATGTGCTTCCGCTTCCTGCAGGTCTCATGGGCCTATTACTGGACCGGGGAGCTGCCGCATCACGACGAGGCCCATGTCGAGGGCGTTGAGGCCGACGGCTCGCCCGCGCTGCATCCGCAGCCCGCCGGCGCGGCCACCCGCGCGGCTGCGCGAAAAGTGTCGCCGCTCGGCGTTATCCTGATCATGGCGCCGATCCTGATCTTCACGATGTGCCTTGCCGAGAAGTTCGGGGTGCTGGTGCTGCCGAACTGGATGCGCGCCACGACCGTGTTCGCGCTGCTGATCGCGCTGATGCTGACCGGCATCCCGGTCTCGATCGCGCTCGGCCTCACCGTGATGACGTTCCTGTTCACGCTGACCACGGTGCCGATCGAAGCCGTCTCGATGAAGCTCTTCACGGGCATCGAGGGTTTCGAGATCATGGCGATCCCGTTCTTCATCCTCGCCGGCAATTTCCTCACCCATGGCGGCGTCGCGCGCCGCATGATCAATTTCGCGACCTCGCTGATCGGCCATTGGTATGGCGGCCTGGGCCTTGCCGGCATCGTCGCCTGCGCGATGTTCGCGCTGGTCTGCGGCTCGAGCGTCGCGACCGTGGCGGCGATCGGCGCCATCGTGCTGCCCGAGATGGTGCGCCACGGCTATCCGATGCGCTTCGGCGCCGGCATCATCACCGTTGCCGGCTCGCTCGGCATCCTGATGCTGCCGTCGATCCCGAAGATCGTCTACGCGGTCTCGACCAACACCTCGATCGGCGCGCTGTTCGTCGCGGGCCTGCTCCCCGGCATCATGCTGACGACGATGCTCTGCATCGTCACCTGGTGGCTGGCGCGCAAGCGCGATTATCCGCGGTTGCCGAAGGCGAGCTGGGGCGAGACCGTCCGCACCTTCCGCGAGAGCATCTGGGGCTTGATGCTGGTCGTCATCATCATCGGCGGCATCTATAGCGGCCTCTTCACCGCGACCGAGGCCGCCGCCATGGCCGCGGTCTACTCCTTCGTCATCGCGGTGTTCGTCTACAAGGCGATCAAGATTGCGGACGTGCCGCGGGTGCTGCTGCGCGCCGCCAACACCAGTGCGATGCTGCTCTACATCGTCACCAACGCGGTGCTGTTCTCCTTCGTGCTCTCCAACGAGAATTTACCGGCAACGCTCGCCGACTGGATCGCGGCGCAGAATCTCGGCTGGGTCGGCTTCCTCCTGGTGGTCAACATCCTGTTGCTGCTCGCCGGCAACTTCATGGAGCCGAACTCGATCATCCTGATCATGGCGCCAATTCTGGCGCCGGCGGCCAAGAAGCTCGGCATCGACCTCGTCCATTTCGGCATCGTCATGGACGTCAACATGGAGGTCGGCCTCTGCCATCCGCCTGTCGGCCTGAACCTCTACGTCGCCTCGATGATAGCGCGAATGCGCATCACCGATCTCGCGGTCGCAGTGATGCCGTGGCTGGTCACCATGCTCGGTTTCCTCGTCGTCGTGACGTATTGGCCGGATTTGACGCTGTGGCTGCCGCGGGTGCTCGGGATGCATTGAGCCGGCATAGTCGGTGGATCCTGTCCCCTTGCGGGAGAGGGTGGCTCGCCGCGCAGCGGCGAGACGGGTGAGGGGTATCTATCCTCACGAACAGTCTTGCGAGTGGAGAGAGACCCCTCATCCGGCGCCATAGCCGAAGCTTTGCTTCGGCGTTCTCTTAAGAACGGCCGCCGAAGGTGGCCTATGCCACCTTCTCCCGCAAGGGGAGAAGGGAAGGGCACCTGTGCTGTCTCCGCCGCCGATGGCATTCCCTCGCGAGATGCGGTTAGATGCCGCGCATCAGGCCGGGAGGAAACAAACATGACTGAACCCAGCAGCGAGCCGAAGGACGCAACGCCGTCCGTCATCGCGCAGCAAACGGCGATGCTGAATGCGCTGCCGTTTTCCGACACACGGGATTTCGACGATGCCGCGCGCGGCTTCCTCGGCACCATCGAGAATGCCGAGATCACCAACCCGCAAGGGCGCACAGTCTGGAGCCTGAAGCCCTACGGCTTCCTGTCGGCCGCGCAGGCGCCGTCCACCGTCAATCCCAGCCTGTGGCGGCAGGCGCGGCTCAACATGCATCATGGCTTGTTCGAGGTCGTGCCCGGCGTCTATCAGGTGCGCGGGCTCGACATCGCCAACATGACGCTGATCGAGGGCGACAGCGGCGTCATCGTCGTGGACACCCTGACCTCGATCGAAGGCGCGCGTGCCGCGCTGGACCTCTATTACAAGCACCGCGGCTTGAAGCCGGTCGCGGCCGTCATCTTCACGCATACCCATACCGACCACTGGGGCGGCGCGCGCGGCGTGCAGGAGGAGGACGCGCTGGCGACGGGGCGCGTGCCGATCATCGCGCCGAACCTGTTCATGGAGCATGCCGTCTCCGAGAACATCATCGCGGGTCCCGCGATGCTGCGCCGGGCGCAATACCAGTTCGGGCCGTTCCTTGCGAAGGGCGTCCGCGGGCAGGTCGACAACGGACTTGGCAAGTCGATGGCCGCGGGCGGCGTCGCGCTGCTGCGCCCGACAGATCTGATCATCGCGACCGGCGACAAGCGCGTCATCGACGGCGTCGAATTCGAATTCCAGATGGCGCCGAACAGCGAAGCGCCGGCGGAGATGCATTTCTTCATCCCGCGCTACAAGCTTCTGAACCTCGCGGAGAACTGCACGCATAATTTCCACAATCTGCTGCCGTTCCGCGGCGCCGACGTGCGTGACGCGCTGGCGTGGTCGAAATATCTGGGCGAGGCCTTGCAGCTCTGGGACGGCAAGGCGGAGGCGATGTGCGGCCAGCATCACTGGCCGGTGTGGGGCCGCGATCGCATCGGCACGATGATCCGGCAGCAGCGCGACCTCTACAAGTTCGCGCACGACCAGACCATCCGCCTGATGAACCATGGCCTCACCGCGACCGAGATCGCCGAGACGATCCAGCTGCCAAAGAGCCTCGACGACGCCTGGCACGGCCGCGGCTATTACGGCCATATCAGGCACAATGTGAAGGCGATCTACCAGAAGTATCTCGGCTGGTACGACGCCAACCCGGTCAATCTCGACCCGCTACCGCCGGTGGAGTCCGGAAAGAAATATGTCGAATACATGGGCGGCGCCGACGCCATTCTCGCGCGCGCCCGCGCGGACTTCGACAAGGGTGAATTCCGCTTCATCGCGCAGGCGCTCAGCCATCTCGTCTTTGCCGAGCCTGACAATGCGGCGGCGCGCGCGCTGCTGGCCGATACGCTGGAGCAGCTCGGCTATGCCGCCGAGAGCTCGACCTGGCGCAACGCCTATCTGTTCGGCGCCCAGGAATTACGCCAGGGCATGCCAAAAACCCCGGCGCGCCCGCCGATGCCGCGCGAGACGCTGGCCGCGCTGCGCACCTCGCAGCTCTGGAACGTGCTCGGCATCCGCCTCAACGGGCCGAAGGCGGAGGGCAAGCACATCGTGCTGAACTGGAATTTCTCGGATACCGGCGAGACCTTCGTACTCAATCTGGAGAATTGCGCGCTCACCTACACGGAAGGTGTGCAGGCGGAGACCGCCGACGCCAGCTTCACGCTGGCGCGGGCAACGCTGGACGAGGTGATCGCGAAGCTGACGAGCTTTCCGGAAGCGGTCGCCGCTGGAAAGGTCAGGCTATCCGGCAACCCGATGCGGCTCGCCGAGCTGATGGGCCTGATGGACGAGTTTCCGCGGATGTTCGAGATCGTGGAGCCGAAGCGGGCGGTGGTGGTGTAGGGGGCTCTTTGCGTCGTTGTGAGCGAAGCTCTCTCTGCGTCGTCATTGCGAGGAGCGCTTGCGACGAAGCAATCCAGAAACTTGCCGCGGAGACAGTCTGGATTGCTTCGCTGCGCTCGCAATGACGTGTTGATAGAGTGGGGTGCAACATGCACAGCTGTCGTCCCGGATCCATGCTTCGCTTGTCCGGGACGACACCTTGGGTGGGACTGCTTACTCCGCGCTGCTCACCAGCTTGATCCGCGGCTCGGTGGCCTCGGTCAGGCTGCGATACGCCGCGAGATAGTCCAGCGCCATCCGCCGCGCGGTGAAGCGCTTCTCGAACTGCTTGCGGATCGCGGTGCGGTCCAACTGCGCGAGGCGGTTGACCACACCGGCGGCGCTGAGGATGTCCTCGACCACGAAGCCGGTGAGGCCCTCGTCGATGATCTCAGGCACCGAGCCGCGGTTGAAGGCCACCACCGGCGTGCCGCAGGCCATGGCTTCGATCATCACCAAGCCGAACGGCTCCGGCCAGTCGATCGGCAGCAGCAGGCCGAGCGCGCCGCTGAGGAAGTCCGACTTCTCGTGATCGCTGATCTCGCCGATGAAGTCGACCAGCGGGTTGTTCTGGATCATCGGCTTGATCAGCTCGTCGTAATAATCCTGGTCGGCGCGATCGACCTTGGCCGCGATCTTCAGCGGGATGCCGCAATGGGTCGCGATCTTGATGGCGCGATCGACGCCCTTCTCGGGCGCGATGCGGCCGAGCACGGCGAGATATTCCTGTTTCGCCGGCTTCGGCGTCAGCAGATTCTCCGGCAGGCCGTGATGGATGGTCGTGACCCAGTTTGCCTGCGGCACCGGCCTGCGCTGTGCGTTGGAGATCGAGATGACCGGCATCTCAGAGAAGGTATTGAAGACCGGCTGATGCTCCGGCAGATCGAGCCGGCCATGCAGCGTGGTCACGAACGGGGTCGGCTGCCGGTAGAACAGCGACCACGGATAATAGTCGAGATGGAAGTGGAGGAAGTCAAACTCCTCGTCGTCACATTTCTGCCGCACGCGCTCCAGCAACACCATATGCAGCGCGTTGGGATCCCGTACGGAACCGTCGAGGCGAAGCGCCCGCGGCCATAATGCGTCCAGCTTCGCCGACGTCTGCGAGTCGCCGCTGGCGAACAGCGTCACGTCGTGTCCCAGGGCCACCAACTCTTCCGTCAACCAATGCACCACCCGCTCGGTGCCGCCATACAGCTTGGGTGGAACAGCCTCCGTCAACGGAGCTACCTGCGCGATGCGCATCTCACCATCTCCTCTGCGATCATTGAACGTTGAAACCCCCAGCGTGCACGGCACCGGCAATGCCAGCCAAGGGAACGTTTCCGCAGTTGCGAAGTTCCTCTCAACAAACGTTACTTATTGGACACATCTCGCACCTGTCTCGATGCTGCCATCACCTCTTCGCAGATCGTCCGCATCCGCATGTCGTGATGAGCTTGCCCGGGAACCGAGGCGAAGCGGTCGATGTTCAGTCGACCAGCAAGAACAATTCAAATCATCACGACGGGGTCGAGTGTCACATGGATCATCTTTCTGGATACGCGCGCAGGCCATTTGCCTTTGTCTTGCGCTATCTTCGGCGGCGGCTGGCGTCGCATCTGGTGATCTTGGGCGCTGTCGTCGCAGCCGTTGCCTGCTCCGTAGGCACGCAATACGGCGTCAAATCGCTGGTCGACAGTTTGTCTGCGGGAACCTCGCATGGTGGTAGCGTATGGCTGGCATTCATTCTGCTCATGTCGCTGATCGCCGCCGACAATTTCCTGTGGCGCATCGCAAGCTGGACAGCGAGCTTTACCTTCGTTCGTGTCACGGGCGATTTACGCCGTGACATATTTCGTCATCTGACCGGTCATGCGCCGAGCTATTTCTCCGACCGCATGCCAGGCATGCTGACGAGCCGGATTACCGCCACATCCAACGCCGTGTTCACGGTCGAGAACATGTTCGTCTGGAACGTATTGCCGCCGTGCATTGCCACAATTGCGGCAATTGCGCTGATTGGAACCGTCAGTCCTTATATGGCGCTCGGCTTGATGGTCATTGCGGGCGGCATGGTGGTGGCCATGTTCCATCTGGCTGCTGCCGGCAAGCCGCTGCATGACGACTTCGCCGACAAGGCCGCGGCCGTCGACGGCGAAATGATCGACGTCATCAGCAACATGCCGCTGGTCCGCGCCTTCTGCGGCATCGGCCATGAGCACGAACGTTTCGACGCGACGGTTAACCGGGAACTGACCGCACGAAGCCGCAGTCTGCGCTATCTGGAAAAGCTGCGGCTGTTTCATGCCGCCGTGACAGTCCTGTTGACCATTGCTCTGATGGCTTGGGCGGTCACGCTCTGGCAGAACGGCGAGGCGACCACCGGTGACGTCGTGCTGGTCTGTACGCTCGGCATTTCCATCCTGAGCGCGACGCGCGATCTCGCCGTGGCGCTGGTCGATGTCACCCAGCATGTGGCGCGCCTGACAGAGGCGATCGCGACGCTGCTGATCCCGCACGAGCTGCGCGATCACCCCGAGGCGGAGCCGCTGGTGAAGACCGGTGCGGCGATCGCGTATAACAATGTCACCTTCGGCTATCCCGGCGGCGACAAGATTTTCGAGCGCTTCAGCCTGCGCCTGCAGCCCGGCCAGCGCGTCGGCCTGGTCGGTGCGTCCGGCGGCGGCAAGTCGACACTGTTCACGCTGCTCCAGCGCTTCTATGATGTTGACGAGGGCAGCGTGACCGTGGACGGCCAGGACATCTCGATGGTGACGCAGCAGAGCCTGCGCGAGGCCATCTCGGTGGTGCCGCAGGACATTTCCCTGTTTCATCGCTCGATCCGCGAGAATATCCGCTATGGCCGCCCCAACGCGACCGACGACGAGGTGCTGCGCGCGGCGATCGCGGCGCGCTGCGATTTCATCGACAGTCTGCCCGAGGGCCTCGACACCATGGTCGGCGACCGCGGTGTGAAAATGTCCGGCGGCCAGCGCCAGCGCATCGCGATCGCGCGCGCCTTCCTGAAGGACGCCCCGATCCTGCTGCTGGACGAGGCCACGGCGGCGCTCGACAGCGAATCCGAGGAGGCGATCCGCGAGGCGCTGTCGCGTCTGATGCGTGGCCGCACCGTGATCGCGATCGCGCATCGGCTGGCGACGCTGCGCAATTTCGACCGCGTGATCGTGCTGAAGCATGGCAAGATCATCGAGGACGGTGCGCCCGACCGCCTGATGCAGGGGCACGGTCCTTACCGTGAGCTGGTTACGCAGGAGATGAGCCGGCTCGCGAAGTTCGCAGCGTAAACCCAACCGTCGCGTTCGCGTTGGTCGCGTTTCGAAACAAGGCGCAGGGGAGCAGCTCATGGCAGCCGAAGCCGTCACCCAGATCATTTCCATGTCGCAGACGGTGGAGGCCGTCGCGGAGCAGACCTTCTACATCCCGATGACGGGGCCCGCCGCGCGTCCGCGGCGGTCCCTCAAGCACGACGACACTTTCATCGTGCTCGACAGCCATGGCGACATCGGCGCCTCGGCCGGCGGGCCGGACGGGCTGTTTCACCACGACACGCGCTATCTGGCGCGGCTGGAGCTGGTGCTCGACGATCTGCAGCCGCTGCTGCTCGGCTCGAACCTGCGCGACGACAATTCGGCGCTGACCGTGGATCTCACCAATCCCGACATCTATCGCCAGGGCCGCCTCGTCTTCCAGAAGGATCTGCTGCACATCGTGCGCACGATCTTCCTCTGGCGCGGCACGGCGTATCAGCGCATCGGCGTGCAGAATCATGGCGAGCAGCGCGCCAGCTTCGAGCTGACGCTGCTGTTCGACAGCGATTTCGCCGATTTGTTCGAGGTCCGCGGCGAGCGGCGCCCGCGCCGCGGCTCCGGCACGAGCAAGCTGCTCGGGCCGACCGACGTGCTGTTCGAATATCGCGGCCTCGACGATGCCGAGCGCTCGACAGGGCTGCATTTCGATCCGCGGCCGACGCGGCTGTCGGTGAACGCCGCGGCCTGGCAGGTCGAGCTCGATCCGCATGAATCGAAGTCGCTGTTCGTGGCCGTGTCCTGCAACCGCCCGGTCGCGGAGAAGCCGGCGCGCTTCTTCAGGGGCCTCTTGGCCCACCGCCGCGAGATGCGGCAATCGACCATCGGCGCGGCCAGCATCGAGACCTCCAACAACATCTTCAACGAGGTGCTGTGCCAGGCCATGGCCGACCTCAATATGCTGATGACGGAGACGCCGCAGGGCCGCTATCCCTATGCCGGCATTCCCTGGTACTCGACGACGTTCGGCCGCGACGGGCTGATCACCGCGCTGCAGATGCTGTGGGTCGACCCGCGCGTCGCCAAGGGCGTGCTCAGGCGGCTCGCGCATTTCCAGGCCAAGGCCGTCGATCCGCTGGCCGATGCTGCGCCGGGAAAGATCCTGCACGAAATGCGCGGCGGCGAGATGGCGGCGCTCCGCGAGGTGCCGTTCTCGCAATATTACGGCAGCGTCGATTCCACCGCCTTGTTCATCCTGCTGGCCGGCAGCTATTTCGAGCGCACCGGCGACGAACAGACCTTGATCGAGCTGTGGCCCGCCATCGAGGCGGGGCTGGCCTGGATCGACGGTCCCGGCGATCCGGATCAGGATGGCTTCGTCGAATATCAGCGCGCAACGGAGAAGGGGCTGGCCAACCAGGGCTGGAAGGATTCCTACGACGCGATCTTCCATGCCGACGGCCAGCTTGCGGAAGGCAATATCGCGCTCGCCGAGGTCCAGGGCTACGTCTACGCCGCCAAGCAGCTCGCCGCGCGTTGCGCGCTGCGGCTTGGCAAGCCGGACCGCGTGCGCAAGCTCGAGGCCGAAGCCAGGGCGCTCGCCGAGCGCTTCGAGCAGGCGTTCTGGTGCGAGGAGCTCGGCACCTATGCGCTCGCGCTCGACGGCAGGAAGCGGCCGTGCAAGGTGCGGACCTCGAATGCCGGGCAGGTGCTGTTCAGCGGCATGATCCGCGAGGATCGCGCGCGATTGGTCGCCGCCGATCTCATGCGGCCGCATTTCTTCTCGGGCTGGGGTATTCGCACCGTCGCGCAGACCGAGGTGCGCTACAATCCGATGTCGTATCATGACGGTTCGGTTTGGCCGCACGACAACGCGCTGATCGCCCTTGGCCTTGCGCGCTATGGGCTCAAGCATTCGGTCGCGCATGTCTTCAAGGGCCTGTTCGATGCCGCGACCTATATGGATCTGCGGCGGCTGCCGGAATTGTTCTGCGGCTTCCGGCGCGAGAAGCGGCGCGGTCCGACGCTCTATCCTGTCGCTTGCGCGCCGCAGGCCTGGGCCAGCGCCACGCCCTTCACCCTGCTGGAGGCGGCGCTCGGCCTCGAATTCGACGTCGCGCGCGGCGAGATCCGCCTGCGCAATCCGCATCTGCCGGCGTTCCTACACGAGGTGATCTTGCACGATCTGCGCCTCGGCGAATCCAGCGTGGATCTGCGCGTCAGCCGCCACGGTGACGACGTTGCGCTCGAAGTGTTGCGCACGCGCGGCCAGATCCAGGTGTCGATCGTGCTGGCGCGCTGACGGCGCCGGCGAGGAGGGTACCATGCGTACGATCGGAGCGGTGGTCCTGAGCATGGCGATCGCAGCCAGCCTGTCGGTCGCGGTATCACGCGCGGCGGAGGAGCAGCCCGCGGTCGTCCCAACTGCGCCGCCAAGCGAAGCGAATGCGCCGGCCACGGTGCAGCCGCCGGCCTCGACCGTGCCGGTGACCCCGAAGGATGCCGCGCCGCCGCCGTCGGTGACGATCATCGGTGCCAGCGACGCCCACGGCGTGCTCGGTCGCGACGTGCGCAGCGCCGCGGACGAGGACATGGGCCGCATTGTCGACGTCATCGTCGATCGGAGCGGGCATGTGCGCGCCGCCGTGATCGATTTCGGCGGTTTCCTCGGCGTCGGCAGCCGCAAGATCGTGGTGGACTGGAACGCGATGCGGTTCGGCAAGATTGCCAACAAGAAGGACAGCATCACGCTGGAATTGACCAAGGCGCAGGTTGCCGCCGCGCCCGAGTACAAGGAAGACACGCCGATGGTCGTGTTAGGTGCGTCCGGCAGCCTGCAACCGCTGCAAGCGATACAGTGAGGCGTGGGGAGGGATGGCCGCCGGTGCTGTTGTCGAGAAAGCCGAACCATGCCGCCGAGGATCGTGCCGGCCGCGTTGAGCAGCACAACGTCGTTGTGCCGCCGCCTGCGGGCATCCCGGCGCCGTCGCGCCAGAGCCTGCGCGGCCTCGACTGGTTCATCTTCTTCCTCGCCGACGTGCAGACCGGGTTCGGCCCGTTCATCGCGGTCTATCTGACGACGCAGAAATGGACCCAGGTCGAGATCGGCCTCGTTTTGTCGATCGGCGGCATCGTCGCGCTGATCGGGCAGATGCCGGGCGGCGCCATCATCGATGCCGCAAAGTCCGAGCGGCTGGTGGCGGCGCTGGCGATCGTGACGATCGGCTTCTGCGCGCTGGCCTATGCGGCAATGCCGATCTTCGCAGTGGTGGTGACGGCGGCGACGCTGCATGCAGCCGCGAGCTGCGTGCTGGGGCCGGCGATTGCCGCGATCAGTCTCGGTCTCGTCGGCCCGCTCGCGATCAGCGAACGGCTCGGCCGCAATGCGCGCTTTGCCTCACTCGGCAATGGCGTTGCCGCCGCGGTGATGGGCACCGCCGGCTATCTGCTGTCGAGCCGGTCGGTGTTCCTCGTCAGCTTCCTGCTGGCGATCCCGACCCTGATCGCACTCTCGCGCATCCGTGAGGAAGAGGTGGACATCGCGCGCTGTCACGGCGAGATGCCGCGCGAGGCGCCGATTCCCGGCGACACAAATATCTGGCATTTGATCCGGCAGAAGCCGCTGATCGTCTTTGCGCTGAGCGTGTTGCTGCTGCAGCTCGCCAACGCCGCGATGATGCCGTTGATGGCAAGCGCGGTGACGGCGCGTTCGAGCCAGTGGGCGACGGTGCTCGTCGCCTTCTGCATCGTCGTGCCGCAGGCGATCGTGGCGCTGTTGTCGCCGACCGTCGGCCGCAAGGCGCAGGCGTGGGGCCGGCGACCGTTGCTGCTGATCGGCTTCGGTGCGCTGACGATTCGTGGCCTGCTGTTCGCCACCGTGCGCGATCCGTATCTGCTGGTTGCCGTGCAGGTGTTCGACGGCATCACCGCGGCCGTGTTCGCGGTGATGATCCCTCTGATCGTCGCCGACGTCGCCTTCGGCAGCGGGCACTTTAATCTCGCCCAGGGCATCGTCGGCACCGCGACCGGGATCGGCGCATCGCTGAGCACGGTGCTCGGCGGCTATGTCAGCGACAAATTCGGCAATGCCACCGCCTTCATCGGACTGTCGGGTGTCGCTGCGACGGGCCTGTTGCTGATCCTCTTCGTGATGCCGGAGACGCGGCGCACGGGTCTGGTCGCGCCAAAAGAAATGGCCGGCTGAACGAAGTGAGCCGGCCAAGTCGGTGGGGAGGACGAAAAGGATCAGGCGTCGAGATTGTGCAGGCGCTGGCGGTTGCGCAGCACGATCTGGCGGGCGCCGGAGAAACCGAGAATGCCCTGGGCGTGGAGCTGCGACAGCGCGCGCGAGACGGTCTCCAGCGTCAGGCCGAGATAGTCGCCAATGTCGCGGCGGCACATCGGCAGCGCCATCATGCCGGCGACGGCAAGGCGGCGGTCCATTTCCAGCAGGAAGGTCGCGACGCGCTCCATCGCGGTCTTGCGTCCGAGCAGCAGCATGTGGTCTTCGGCGTGGCGCAGCTCGGAGGCGGTCATGGCCCAGAGCTTGCGGGCGACCTGCACGTCGGTGCCGGCGGCCTTCTCGAGGCTGGCGCGCTTCACGAGGCGGACATTGGTGTCGATGATGGCTTCAGCGGCGAGACGATGAGCCGGGCCGGATTCGAGGCCGAACACGTCGCCGGGAAGATGGAAGGCGCCGATCTGGCGACGGCCGTCGGAGAGGAGCTTGTAGCTGCGCACGGCGCCCGACACGACCTGGTAGACGTATTCGGCCGGCTCGTCCTCGCCGTAGATTTCCTCGTCCTTGCGGTAGGAGAACTCGGTGGCGACCAGGCCGACATGGCCGGCGATCGCGCCGAACTGATCGGTCACGGGATGGGCGGGAGCAATCTTGCCACCAATCTGGGTGTTGATCGCCTGGGTGTTGAGCGTCTGGGTCAGCATCTGCGCCATCTCCGTTGTGATGGCGCTTTGGTACGCGGTATCGGGTGGTTCGAAAATTTCGCGAGATATCTTAAGGGGGGCCCCTTACGTACATCCCCGTAGGTCATGGGGCGCGTAGCCCGGATGGAGCGAAGCGAAATCCGGGGCCGTCGGTTGCTGAAGCAGATCCCGGATTGCGCTGCGCTCCATCCGGGCTACGGGGACCTACATAGATTCCCGTAGGTCAATTCCGGCGCCGTTCCTGGATTGCACCACGGATGCGTCTAACCAGGCTTTCGTCCAGAAGCGGCTTCAAAATCACGTCCTTGACGCCTGCCGCGGCCGCCCGGGCCGAGATATTCCCGTCCGGATAGCCGGTGATCAGGATGACGGGGACGTCGGCGCCGGACTGGCGCAGCCGGCCAGCGAGCTCGATGCCGTTGATGTCCGGCATCTTGTAGTCGATCACATAGCAATCGGCACCCGGCGCCCCGCCGGCATTGAGCAGCGCGGTCGCATTCCTGAAGGTGCGCACGGCAAAGCCGTCGGTTTCCAGCAGGAACTGTAGCGAGCCCAGCACGGCGGCATCGTCGTCGACCACATAGACGGTGGGCTTTGCCGCTGACGCCATTGGGAGTCGCTGAGGGTGCGAGCCAATCTCGATCATGCAGCCTTGGCTATCACAGCCAAAACGGACGAACTTGACTTGCCTCAATCCTTGAGCATGCCGGCCCGCATCGCCAGCCGGACCAGCTCCGACAGGCTGTTGGCCTGCATCTTGGTCATGACGTTGGCCCGGTAGACCTCGATGGTGCGTGGGCTGATGTCGTATTCCCTGGCGATCAGCTTGTTGGAGAGGCCCGCGATCAGGCCTTCCATGACCTGGCGCTCTCTGGGGCTGAGGGAGGCGACGCGCGCGGCGATGTCCTGCGAGATCGCCTCGTTCTTGGCGGCCGGCTCGGCCTGGCGGATCGCGGTCTCGATCATGGTGGTGAGGCGGTCGTCCTCGAACGGCTTTTCGAGAAAATCGACCGCGCCGAGCTTCATCGCCTCGACCGCGAGCGGCACGTCGCCATGACCGGTCATGATCAGGATCGGAAACGGGCTCTGCTGCGCCTTCATCCGCTTCAAGAGCTCGATGCCGTCGAGGCCCGGCATGCGCACGTCGGAGACGATGCAGCCGAAGGCAAGACCGGGCAGGGCGTCGAGAAAACTCTGGGCATCGTCGAACAGCGTGACCCCGAAGCCGCAGGAATCCAGCAGGAAGTTCAGCGAGTCCCGCATCGCTGCGTCGTCGTCGATGACGTAGACATGTCCCTTGGTCGTCATAGCTCAGTTCTCGTCGGCTGCCGGCAAGGTGAAGCGGAATGTCGCGCCGCCCGACGCGTTGCTCTCGGCCCACATGCGCCCGCCGTGAGCCTCGATGATCGAGCGGCTGATGGACAGTCCGACGCCCATGCCGGTGTCTTTGGTGGTGAAGAAAGTCTGGAACAGGTTCGGGATGACGTCGTCCTGGAAACCGGAGCCGGTGTCGGAGACCTCGACCTCGATCATGTCGTCACCGACGCGCTTGTTGGCGACGACGAGCTCGCGCCGCTCGGAATGCGCCATCGCCTCCAGCGCGTTGCGGAACAGGTTGACCAGCACCTGTTGGATCTGCACGCGGTCGGCGAGCACGAGATCGGCGTCCGGATCGAGGCTGAAGCGGAGCTGCACGTTCTGCTCGCGCGCGCCGGCAAGCCCGAGCGCGCCGGCCTCCTCGATCAGCTTGGACAGGCTCTCGACCCGCTTTTCGGACTCGCCGCGCGAGACGAAGTCGCGCAGGCGGCGGATGATCTGGCCGGCGCGCAAGGCCTGCTCCGCCGCGCGATCCATCGCGCTCTCGATCTTCGGTGTGTTGGGATCGGTGCTGCCGGCGAGCAGCCGCCGTGATCCCTTCATGTAATTGCTGATCGCCGCCAGCGGCTGGTTGATCTCGTGGGCGAGCGCCGAGGCCATCTCGCCCATCGCGGTCAGCCGCGAGACGTGGACGAGCTCGGACTGCAGTTCCTGGAGCCGCGCCTGGGTCTGCTGGTGCTCGGTGAGGTCGCGGACGAAGCCGGTGAAATAGGGCTCGCCGCCGGACTGCATCTCGCCGATCGACAGATGCATCGGGAAGGTGGTGCCGTCGCGGCGCCTGCCGGTGACGATGCGGCCGATGCCGATGATGTGTGGGTCGTTGGTGCTGCGATAGCGCGCGATGTAGCTGTCGTGGCGGGTGCGATCCGGCTCCGGCATCAGGATGCTGACATTCTGGCCGATCGCCTCCTGCTCGGACCAGCCGAACAGGCGCTCGGCCGCGGTGCTGAACAGTTGGATGATGCCGCGGCCGTCGATGACGATCATGGCGTCGGGAATGGTGTGCAGGATGGAGCGGAGGTGGGTCTCGCGCGTGCGCAGCGCCTCCTCGACCTGCTTCTCCTCGTCGATGTCGAGGAGAATGCCGCTGAGATGGCGCGCGGCACCGGCATCGTCGCGAATCAGGCCGGCGCGGGCCCTGATCCATTTGCCCCGGTCCGAGTTGCCGGCAATCCTGAAGGAGACGTCAAAGCCGCCGCCGCGCTCAATCACCTGCCTGATCGCGCTCTCGATGCGCGCGCGATCCTCGGGCTCGAGACGCGACAGGAACAGGTCGTAGCTTGCAGGTTCGCCGCGCGCGATCCCGAGCAGCATCCGCGCGGTTTCCGACCATTCCAGCGCCCGCGTCGTGAGGTCGAGATCCCAGGCGCCGACGCCGAACCCCTCGATCCGGACCCGGAAATGCTCGCCGCGATGATCGTCCGGCGGATGCGTTACGCGGGTCGGCGACAAGTCACGGCTCCCATTGTGCAATCCGCGGCAAGGTGCCGCGAACATGCCGGCAATTTCGCCCAACGCCGCGCCGGAGGCAAGTTCCGATGTCTGATTCCGTTGGTGGATTTCCCGCGGCACGGCCCCGGGCAATTTGATCTATCTCATTCTGCTGGGCTGCCGCGGGCTTACACTTTCGTCAAAGCTCACCGCTCCGGAGATTCCCGATGACATACGCGACCGTAATGGTCAGCCTGGCACTGGATCAGCTCAACACTGCGCGCCTCCAGGTCGCGGGGGAACTCGCCGAACGGTTTGAGGCGGCGATCGTCGGGATCGCCGCTGCGCGTTTTGCCCCGCCGCTTTATTTCACCGATGGCGCCGAGGCCCAGCGCCTGATCGAACAGGAGGAGGGCTCCGTCAAGCGGCGCCTTGCCGAACTGGAGGCGCAATTCCGCGCCGCGACCAGGACGGGCAACGGGCGTGCGGAGTGGCGCAGCGCCATGGATTTTCCCGCACGATACGTCCTGGCACAGGCGCGCTGCGCCGACATCATCGTCAGCGGTGGGCAGGGCGCGACCTTCTCCGATGCCTTTTCGATGGCAAGCCCCAGGGATCTGGTGATGCAGACCGGCCGGCCGCTGCTGGTCGTGCCCGATCGAATCAACTGGCTCGATCTGCGCAGCGTGCTGGTGGCCTGGAAGGACACCCCGGAGGCGCGGCGGGCGGTGGCCGATGCGCTGCCGATGCTGCGCAAGGCGAAGGACGTTGTCGTCGTCGAGATTCCGGAGGCGGACGATGACCGCTCGGCGGTGATGGCGCATGTCAGCGACGTCGCCGCCTGGCTTGCCCGCCACGGCGTCACCGCGACGGCGCGGGTCCCGGAGGCGTGGAACGAAACCGCCGCCGTGCAATTGGAGAGGATCGCCGGCGATGTCGGAGCCGGCCTGATCGTCGCCGGTGCCTACGGTCATTCCCGCTTTCGCGAGCTGATCCTCGGCGGCGTCACTGAATATCTGATCACGCAAACCGCTCGCTGCGTGCTGTTGTCGCACTGACGGCAAGACACTGAAGGCAAGTCCTTGAAGGCTTGGCCGGCAGAGAACAATCAATGAGGACGCGCCGTGTACAAATTCCTTGAGCAGACCGTCGAAAGCTACATGACGCGCCAGGTCAAGTCGGTGCAGCGCGACCAGGATCTGCTCGCGCTCAGCGAGATGTTCGAGACCGACGATTTCAACTCCTATCCGGTCGAGGACGACGGTCAGGTCGTCGGCATCGTCACCAAATTCGATATCCTGAAGTGCTTTGCGTTCACGCCGAGCCAGATGCTGCCGCGCTATCACGAGCTGATGAGCCGCAAGATCGGCGACGTCATGACGCCGGAGTTCATCTATGTCAGCCCCGACACGCGGCTGACGCGCGTGCTCCAGATCATGGTCGAGCATCGCATCAGGAGCATCATCGTGCTCGACGGCGCGCAGAAGCTGGTCGGAATCATCGCCCGCGAGGACGTCATCGCCGCGCTCAAGGCGACCGCGCGCGACTGACTTCTTCCCTTCTCCCCTTGCGGGAGAAGGTGGCGCGAAGCGCCGGATGAGGGGTTCTCTCCACAGAAAGACTTTCCGTGCGGAGCCAACCCCTCACCCACATGGGCTTGTAGCACGGTCCTCGCTGCCCTCTCCCGCAAGGGGAGAGGGCGCTGCAACTTGCAGCGCGCGAAGCCCGGGGCACGGAATCGATATCGCTTTCCGATCCGCGCCGTCCCCGCATGAACAGAAATGCATGTGTCTTGATTTCAATCAATTCCCCGCGAGGGTGAATGTGGTTTCTGGCTCCGTGTTCTTTCAGAGAGAATCCGCATGAGCCAGCCCTCCATCTCCAAATCCATGACCATCGGTGAAAGCGGCCTGGCTGTCGTGTTCGCAGTCACCGCCTTCCTCTGCGTGATCGCCTCGGCCAAGGCGCTCGATGCGCCCTTTGCCTTCCATGCCGGGGTCAGCGCGGCGGCGAGTCTCGCCGCGGTGTTCGTCATCATCAACCGCTACTTCGATCGGCCGGCGGAGCTGCCGCCGCAGGAGATCAACGGGCGCCCCAATTACAACATGGGCCCGATCAAGTTCACCGCCGTCATGGCGATGTTCTGGGGCATCGCGGGATTCCTGGTCGGCCTCATCATCGCCTCGCAGCTGGCCTGGCCGGCGCTGAACTTCGATCTGCCCTGGACCAGTTTCGGCCGCCTGCGGCCGCTGCACACCTCGGCGGTGATCTTCGCCTTCGGCGGCAACGTGCTGGTCGGCACGTCCTTTTATGTCGTGCAGAAATCCTGCCGCGCGCGCCTCGCCGGCGACCTCGCGCCCTGGTTCGTCGTGATCGGCTACAACTTCTTCATCCTGGTCGCGGGCACGGGCTATCTGCTCGGCGTCACCCAGTCGAAGGAATATGCCGAGCCGGAATGGTATGCCGATCTGTGGCTCACGATCGTCTGGGTCACTTATCTCCTCGTCTTCCTTGCCACAATCATCAAGCGCAAGGAGCCGCATATCTTCGTCGCGAACTGGTTCTATCTCGCTTTCATCGTGACGATCGCCGTGCTGCATCTCGGCAACAATCCCGCGCTGCCGGTCTCGGTGTTCGGCTCGAAGTCCTACGTCGCCTGGGGCGGCATCCAGGACGCCATGTTCCAGTGGTGGTACGGCCATAACGCGGTCGGCTTCTTCCTGACCGCCGGCTTCCTCGCCATCATGTACTACTTCATCCCGAAGCGCGCGGAGCGGCCGATCTATTCCTATCGGCTCTCGATCATCCACTTCTGGGCGCTGATCTTCCTCTACATCTGGGCCGGTCCCCACCATCTGCACTACACGGCGCTGCCGGACTGGACGCAGACGCTCGGCATGACCTTCTCGATCATGCTGTGGATGCCCTCCTGGGGCGGCATGATCAACGGCCTGATGACGCTGTCGGGTGCCTGGGACAAGCTGCGCACCGATCCAGTGCTGCGCATGCTGGTGGTCTCCGTCGCCTTCTACGGCATGTCGACCTTCGAAGGCCCGATGATGTCGATCAAGGTGGTGAACTCGCTCAGCCACTACACCGACTGGACCATCGGCCACGTGCATTCCGGTGCGCTCGGCTGGGTCGGCTTCGTCTCCTTCGGCGCGCTGTACTGCCTGGTGCCGTGGGTCTGGAATCGCAAAGGCCTCTACAGCCTGAAGCTCGTCAACTGGCACTTCTGGATCGCGACGCTGGGCATCGTTCTCTACATCTCGGCGATGTGGGTGTCCGGCATCCTGCAGGGTCTGATGTGGCGCGCCTACACCTCGCTCGGCTTCCTCGAATATTCCTTCATCGAGAGCGTCGAGGCGATGCATCCCTTCTACATCATCCGCGCTGCCGGCGGCGGCCTGTTCCTGATCGGCGCGCTGATCATGGCCTACAATCTCTGGATGACCGTTCGCGTCGGCGAGCAGGAAGTCCAGATGCCCGTCGCGCTTCAGCCGGCGGAATGAGGAGTCTTCCATGTCGTTCTGGACACGCCACCAAGTCTTCGAAAAGAACTCGATCATCCTGATCGTCGGCATTTTGCTGGTGATCGCGATCGGCGGTCTCGTCGAGATCACCCCGCTGTTCTACCTCAAGAGCACGATCGAGAAGGTCGACGGCGTCAGGCCGTACACGCCGCTGGAGCTCGCGGGGCGCAATGTCTACGTCCGCGAAGGCTGCTATCTCTGCCATTCGCAGATGATCCGTCCGCTGCGCGACGAGGTCGAGCGCTACGGCCACTTCTCGCTGGCCGCCGAGAGCATGTTCGACCATCCGTTCCAGTGGGGCTCGAAGCGCACCGGTCCCGATCTTGCCCGCGTCGGCGCCAAATATTCGGACGACTGGCACGTTACCCATCTGACCAACCCGCGCGCCATCGTGCCGCAATCGGTGATGCCGGGCTATCCCTTCCTCGGCCAGAACGAGGTCGATCCGGACACGATCGCCGACCACATGAAGACGCTCCGTGCCGTCGGCGTGCCCTACACCGACGACCAGATCGCTAGCGCAGGCGCCGATCTGAAGGCCCAGGCCGATCCGGACAATGCCGGCAGCGACGCCTTCACCAAGCGCTACGCCAAGGCCGTCGTGCGCAATTTCGACGGCAAGCCCGGCACGCCGACCGAGATGGACGCGCTGATCGCATACTTGCAGATGCTCGGCACGCTGGTCGACTTCAAGATCTACAACGAGAAAGCCAATCTTCGCTGAGAAGGCATCAACGATGAAAGCTATCCTGACCCTCGACAATCTCGCGTCCGGTCTCGTCACCACGATCTGGACGCCGGTGTTCGTCGCGATCTTTCTCGCGATCATCGCCTACGCATTCTGGCCCCGCAACAAGGCCGCTTTCGACGAAGCGGCGAGCCTGCCGCTGCGGGAGGAGTAAGAGATCATGACCGATCATCATAGCGACATCGATTCCGTCACCGGCAAGTCCACGACCGGACATGAATGGGACGGCATCAAGGAGCTCAACACGCCGCTGCCGCGCTGGTGGGTGATCTCTTTCTACCTCACCATCGTCTGGGCGATCGGCTACTGGATCGTCTATCCGGCGTGGCCGCTGATCCAAGGCAATACCACCGGCCTGTTCGGCTATTCGTCGCGCGCAGACGTCGCCGTCGAGCTCGCCAATCTCGAGAAGATCCGCGGTGACAAGATGGCGGTGCTGGGCAAGGCCTCGCTCGCCGACATCGAGAAGGACCCGGCCTTGCTGGCGCTCGCCCGCGCCAAGGGCAAGACCGTGTTCGGCGACAATTGCGCGCCGTGCCACGGCAGCGGCGGCGCCGGCGCCAAGGGCTTCCCGAACCTGAACGATGACGACTGGCTGTGGGGCGGCACGCTCGACCAGATCATGCAGACGATCCAGTTCGGCGCCCGCTCGGGCCACGCCAAGACGCATGAGGGCCAGATGCTCGCCTTCGGCAAGGACGGCGTGCTGAAGAGCGACGAGATCGTCACGGTCGCCAACTATGTGCGCGCCCTGTCAGGCCTGTCGACCCGCGCCGGCAATGACGCCGCCAAGGGCGAGAAGATCTTTGCGGAGAATTGCGTCGCCTGTCACGGCGACGGCGGCAAGGGCAACCCGGAGATGGGCGCCCCGAACCTGACCGACAAGATCTGGCTCTACGGCTCGGACGAGGCGACCCTGATCGAGACCATCAGCCAGGGCCGCGCCGGCGTCATGCCGGCCTGGGAAGGGCGACTCGACCCCGCCACCATCAAGGCAATGGCGGTCTACGTCCACTCGCTGGGCGGCGGCAAATAACCAAGCAACTCCAAGCGGGGGCGAACAAAAACGCCCCCGTTTGAGCTGGATCAATCGACGCGGCGGCGCCGGGTCTAGGTTTAATCGCACCTTTTCGAGACGACTCAAGCGATGAACAAGACCGTGAACCCGAACGAGCTCACATCGGAAGACGACTACGGCCCGCTCTACGCGGCCCGCAAGAAGGTCTATCCCCAGAGTGTCTCCGGCACCTTCCGCCGGATCAAATGGGGCCTGATGGCGTTCTGCCTCGGCGTCTACTACTTCCTGCCCTTCGTTCGTTGGAACCGTGGCCTCGGCGCCCCCAGCCAGGCGGTGCTGATCGACCTGCCCAACAGCCGCTTCTATTTCTTCTTCATCGAGCTGTGGCCGCAGGAGGTCTACTACTTCACCGGCCTGTTGATCGTCGCCGCGCTCGCGCTGTTCCTGATGAACTCGGTGGGCGGCCGCATCTGGTGCGGCTATCTCTGCCCGCAGACGGTCTGGACCGATCTGTTCTACGCCGTCGAGCGCTTCGTCGAAGGCGATCGCCGCGAGCGGATGCGGAAAGACAAGGCGGCCGGCGCGCTGACGCTCAGGCGCGTCTCCGAGATCGCGCTCAAGAATTTCATCTGGCTCATGATCGCCTGGTGGACCGGCGGCGCCTGGGTGCTCTATTTCAGCGACGCCCCGACGCTGGTGAAGGACCTGCTGAGCTTCCAGGCGCCGATGACGGCCTATATCTGGATCGGCATCCTCACCGCGACGACCTTCGTGCTCGCCGGCTACATGCGCGAGCAGGTCTGCACCTATATGTGCCCCTGGCCGCGCATCCAGGCCGCACTCACCGACGAATGGGCCCTCAACGTCACCTATCGCTACGACCGCGGCGAGAAGCGCACCTCGGTGAAGAAGGCCGCCGAGCTGCGCGCGCTCGGCGAGCATGTCGGCGACTGCGTCGATTGCTATCAGTGCGTCGCGGTGTGCCCGACCGGAATCGACATCCGCAACGGACCGCAGATGGAGTGCATCCAGTGCGGGCTCTGCATCGACGCCTGCGACAACGTCATGACCAGGATCGGCCGGCCGACGCGGCTGATCGGCTACGACAACGACATCAACATCCAGCGCCGCCAGGAAGGCAGGGCGCCGGTCTATCGCATCGTCCGCCCGCGGACGATGATCTACAGTGCGATCATCGCGGCCGTCGGCGGCTTCATGGTCTATACGCTGGCGACGCGCAGCCTGCTCGACGTCAACGTGCTGCACGACCGCAATCCGGTCGCGGTCAAGCTCAGCGACGGCTCGATCCGCAACGCCTACACGGTGCGGCTGCTGAACAAGAGCGGCTACGACCGCGTCATCGCCATCGACGCGGACGGTCCGGTCAATCTGACCACGCATGTCGTCGGCGTCGATTCGGTGACGCCCGACAGGCCGATGATCGTGATCCCGCGCGACACCACCAGTGAGCTGCGCCTGCTGGTTACCGCGCCCGCGGACGGCAATCCGGAGAAGTCGATCCCCGTGCGCTTCCGCGTCACCGACGTCGGTCTCGGCGAAGTTGCAACCGCCACCGACAATTTCGTCGCGCCGTAAGTTCAGGAGACTGCCATGGCCGCCAAGCCGCTGACCGGAACCAAAGTGTTCCTGATGCTGGTCGCCTTCTTCGGGCTCGTGATCGGCGTCAACGTGACCATGATGAAGCTCGCGATCGCGACGCTGCCGGGCACCGACGTCGACAGCCCCTATGCAGCAGGTCTCACCTATGACCGCGAGATCGCCGCGGCGCAGGACCAGGCCGCGCGCAAATGGCAGGTCAACGCCCATATCGAGCGCCGCGCCGATGGCGCCGCCACGCTCCAGGTCGATGCCCGCGACGCCAAGGGCCAGCCGATGAGCGGCCTGAAATTCGGGGGCCGTCTGGAAAGGCCGACCGACAAGCGCGCCGATCTCCAGCTCGATCTCTCGGAATCCGGCATCGGCATCTATCGCGGCAATGTCGCCTCCGTCGCGCCGGGCCAATGGGACCTCGTGATCGAGGGCGAGGCGCGCGGCACGCGCGTGTTCATGTCGCGTAACCGCGTGATCCTGAACTAAAGGAGCTCGCCATGCAGGTCACGCGGGATTTCTCTCACTATGTCCGCGCCGCGGGCGAGGGCCTCCAGCATATCGATCTCGCGGTCGAGGGCGTTCACTGCGCCGGCTGCATGGCCAAGATCGAGCGCGGACTGTCGGCCATCCCTGATGTCACGCTGGCGCGCGTGAATCTCACCGACCGCCGTGTCGCGCTGGAATGGAAGCAAGGCACACTCGACCCCGCCCGCTTCATCGATCGCCTCGAAGAGCTCGGCTACAAGGCCTATCCCTACGAGACCGAAAGCGCTGAAATGGCCGAGGTCGCCGAATCCCGCTTCCTGCTGCGCTGCCTCGGCGTCGCCGCGTTCGCCACCATGAACGTGATGATGCTGTCGATTCCGGTATGGTCCGGCAACGTCTCGGACATGCTGCCGGAGCAGCGCGACTTCTTCCACTGGCTGTCGGCGCTGATCGCACTGCCGGCGGCGGCCTATGCCGGCCAGCCGTTCTTCCGCTCGGCATGGCGCGCGCTGTCGAACAAGACCACCAACATGAATGTGCCGATCTCGATCGGCGTGTGCCTTGCGCTCGGCATGTCCGTGGTCGAGACCATCCACCACGCCGAGCACGCCTATTTCGACGCCGCGATCATGCTGCTGACCTTCCTGCTGGTCGGCCGCTTCCTCGACCAGAACATGCGACGGCGCACCCGCGCGGTTGCCGGCAATCTCGCCGCGCTCAAAGGCGAGACCGCGGCCAAGTTCGTCGGGCCCGACGAGATATCTCAAGTACCGGTGGCGGCGATCCATCCCGGCGACATCGTGCTGCTCCGGCCCGGCGAGCGCTGCGCGGTCGACGGCACCGTGATTGAGGGGCGCTCCGAGATCGACCAGAGCCTGATCACCGGCGAGACGCTCTATGTCACGGCGGAGCAGGGCACGCCTGTCTATGCGGGCTCGATGAACATTTCCGGCACGCTGCGGGTGCGGGTCTCGGCCGCCTCCGAGGCGACGCTGCTCGCCGAGATCACGCGGCTGCTCGACCACGCGCTGCAGGCCCGCTCGCGCTACATGCGGCTCGCCGATCGCGCCTCGCGGCTCTATGCGCCGGTGGTGCATGCGACCGCGCTCGTCACCATTCTGGGCTGGGTCATTGCAGGTGCGAGCTGGCACGATGCGATCGTAACAGGCGTTGCCGTGTTGATCATCACTTGTCCTTGTGCGCTCGGCCTTGCCATTCCGACCGTGCAGACGGTGGCCTCGGGCGCAATGTTCAAGGCCGGTGTCCTGCTCAATGCGGGCGACGCGATCGAGCGGCTGGCAGAAGCCGACCACGTCATCTTCGACAAGACCGGCACGCTGACGCTGCCCGATCTTGAGGTGATCAACGTGGCCGACATTCCCGCCGACATCTTCGAGCTCGCCGGCCGGCTGGCGCTGTCGAGCCATCATCCGGTGGCCGCTGCGGTCGCACAGGCCGCGGGCGCAAGGTCGCCGGTCGTCGGCGCGGTCGAAGAGGCTGGGCAGGGCGTGCGCGCGACGGTGGACGGCATCGAGATCCGTTTGGGCCGTCCGTCCTTCTGCGGCGCCGACGGACTCGTCGGCTTGACCGACGATCTCGACCCCGAAGCCTCCATCGTCGCGTTCAGCAAGGGCACCGCGAAGTTCATCCTCTCGGTGCGCCAGGGCCTGCGCCCGGATGCGCAGGCCGTGATCGCGGCGCTGAAGGATCGTCACATCGGCATCGAGATCCTGTCCGGCGACCGCGAGGCGGCGGTGATCGCCGCTGCTCGTGCGCTCGGCATCGCCGAATGGCGCGCCGGCGTCACCCCGGCCGACAAGATTGCCCGGATCGAGGAGCTGAAGCGGCGCGGCGCAAAGGTGCTGATGGTCGGCGACGGTATGAACGATGCGCCCTCGCTGGCGGCGGCGCATGTCTCGATGTCGCCGATTTCGGCCGCCCATCTCAGTCAGGCCACCGCCGATCTGGTCTTCCTCGGCCGGCCGCTGGCTCCCGTCGTCGCCGCCATCGATTCCGCGCGCAAGGCGCTGCATCTGATGCGGCAGAACCTCTGGCTTGCGATCGGCTATAATGTGCTGGCCGTGCCGGTTGCGATCAGTGGCGTCGTCACGCCCCTGATTGCCGCGGCGGCCATGAGCGGATCGTCGATCCTGGTGATGCTGAATTCGCTGCGCGCGCGCAGCGCGCGGGAGATCACGTAATGGAGATCCTGGTCATCCTGGTGCCGCTGGCGCTGATGCTCGGAGGGGCCGGTCTCGTCGCTTTCCTCTGGTCGTTGCGCAGCGGCCAGTACGACGATCTCGACGGCGCCGCCTGGCGCGCCATCGCCGACGACGAGCCGCCGCAGGAAGCCCCGGTCAAGCGTTAGCGCTCCAAGGCGAAGGTGAGCAAGGCCGCGCCCGCGAGTGCCGCTCCCACGCCGGCCACGCAGGCGTGCCAGCCGAAAGCATCGAACAGTCGACCGAGCACGGCCGTGCCGATGAGTCCTCCGCAAAAGTAGCACGCAAGATAGGAGCCGCTGGCGACGCCGCGATTGTCGGTCGCAGTCTGTCCGACGAATCCGGTGGCGGCGGCTTGCGCGAAGAATGTCCCGACACCGACCAGGATCATCCCGGCAAGCACTTCCCCCAGGCGAGCGGTCAGCATCAGCGGCAAGCCGATTCCGGCAACGGCAAGTGCGCCCCAGATTGCCGGCCGGGTCCCGAGGCGCGCGGCCACCCTGCCGGCCAGCAAGGTCGTGATCACCGATGGCAGGAAGACGAAATAGACGAGGCCGAGGTCCATCATGCCCAGCGACAGCGGCGGCCGGACCAGCACGAAGTTGACGAATGTGAAGGTACCGATGAAGGCGAATAGGATGCAGAAGCCGATCCCAAAGGCGGCGCGGAGTTGCGGATTGCGCCAGTGAGCGATCATGGCGGCCAGCGGCGATCCCGTCGGCGTCATCGCATGTATCGGCCGTACGCGCTTGATGGTGAAATAGACCAGCACGGCGCCGGCCAGATTGAGCGCCGCGAAGAAGTAGAAATTCCAGGCGAGGCCAAAGCCGTCGGCGACCGCTGCCGAGATCAGCCGGCCGACGAGGTTGCTCGCGACATTGCCGGTGATGTAGGCGGCGAACGCACCGCCCGCGTCCATGGCGCTGCATTGCTCACCGAGATGAGCGAGGGTGAGTGCAAAGGCAGACGCCATGCACAGGCCCTGGGCAACCCGCAAGGTCGTGAAGACGGCAAGATTGGGGGCGGACGCCAGCAGGCTGGTGGGGATCGCCAGAAGCAGAAGGCTTACCAGGATGCCGGTCCGGCGGTTGATGTGCGGGCTGAAGAAGCCGACGATGAGGCTCGCAATGGCCATGCCGAAGGTACTGGCGTTGACCGCAAATCCCATCGCCGCCGGCGTCACGCCATAATGGCGCGTCAGCGAGGGCAGGATCGCCTGCGTCGCGAAGAGGTCGACGACGGTCAGGAATGCTGTCAGGCCGATGACGAGCGAGCGAAATACGAGCCCCGGGGAATGCTCGTCCATCGTCATTGCGCTCGGCTCGATGGGTGCCGAAAGGTCGGTCATGGCACGTCTCTCCGGTGAAGGATGTGGCGCCCGGCATGCTGGGCAGCATGGAATTCCGGGCGCCACGGTAACGAGCTGGCTGGGGCCGGCGCGCTCGTTACATGTTGTGGTCGTGGGGATCCTTGCGGACATCGCCGACATAGAGAATGACAGTCTCCTTGCCGAGGTTTTTCCACCAATGCGAGGTGCCGTAGACTTCGGGACGGATGTCGCCGGCCTTGTGCACGATCGGATCGATGCAGTTGGAGGCATATTCGAATATCTCGCCTTGCTGCACGAAGATCAGGGCAGGACGATCGTCATGGCTGTGCCAGGGCACGATGCCGCCGGGCTCGATTGTGAGCTTGCGAAAGCGCAGCTCGCGCCCCTCGATATGAGCAGGCTGCTTGCCGAGGTCGATCGCACCGAGCGTGACGTCGGTAACGCCGACCGGCTTGTAGTCCACCATCTGCTGCGCGTTCGGCTTGATCTTGTCAGCCGGGCATTCGCCGGCGGACACCGGCTGCGCCGAGAGCGCCAATGCGCCGGCAACGGCAAGGCCGGGCCAGATCAGGCGCGACAAGGTGTGGCTCGTGGACATGGGGAGGTCTCCTGTGTTGGCCGCAACCTCGCTGGTTGCAGGCTATGGCAGGAGCTTCACCGGGATCGTACTGAACCTGAAATACCGGCTTGCTCTCGATGCGATAGCTGCGCGCTATGTCGATGCGCGGCGGCTATTGAACCGATTGCGCATCGGCATTTCCGCTTCCGGGGTGTCTGGCATCCGATGGCAGTGCGCCCGATTGGCGGGCGTTGACGTCAATCGGGAGGAGCATTCCATGACGAAATTGTCCAAGACCATGATCGCCACCGCCGCCTTTGCGGTCATTGCAACGTCCGCCTTCTCGGAGGCCGCCTGGGACTTCAAGGCCGGCATGGCCTATGTCTATGGCGGGCCGGGCAAGATGTCGGCGATGGCCATGGCCCCGGCCGAGAAGAACCACGAGGCCATGATGAAGAATGCCAAGAAGGTTCCGGAGAACACCGTCTTCTTCATGGACAACGGCACGCTGTACTCGACGTCGGGTCGGCTCGACCCGACCGGAAACTTCTACGTGAACTGAATCAACCCGGGCATCGCGGCCGCCCCTTGCGGGCGGCCGAACCGGGAAACTAGTATTCTCCAGGAATGCCGGAGCGGAAGATGACGTCTCTCTCGCCAGCCGACGCCGAGCGGCTCAGGTCTGCCTTCCTGCGTTGCCGCGACATGGACGGCACGCTGAACGAGCAGCTCCGCGCCTATGCCGATGCCAGCCGCGAGGTCTTCCCGGCCTATGGTGAGGCGGTCGATCGCCTGGTGGCGCGATTGGGCGGAAACGGCGGTGGCGAGACCGCCCCGCGGCCCGGCGATGCGATGCCGCCGTTCATGCTGCCCGACGAGACAGGACGCCTGGTAGCGCTGTCCTCGCTATTGGAGCAGGGGCCGGTCGCGGTGATGTTCTTCCGCGGACACTGGTGCCCCTATTGCCGGCTCAACATGAGGGCAGTGGCCCGGGCTTGGGCGCGCATCAGGGCGATGCGAGCGCAAGTCATTGCCATCATGCCCGAGATCCAGGAGTTCACGGAATATCTCAAGGACGATGCCGACGCGCGGTTTCCGATCCTGACCGATCTCGACAACGGCTATGCGCTGTCGCTGAACCTTGCGATCTGGCTCGGCGCCGAGATTCAGCAATTGCTGTCGTATCACGACATGGCGAGGTTTCACGGCAATGATGGCTGGATGTTGCCAATCCCGGCTGTGTTCGTGGTCGGTCGCGATGGAATCGTCAAGGCGCGCTTTGTCGATCCCGATTTCCGCAAGCGCATGGAGATCGACGATCTGCTTGCCGCACTGGAGAGCGCTGGCGGCGCTTGCTGACGAGCGCCTCGCACCGCCTCGCAGGCTCAGCCCGCAATCGCTCGCCAATCCGCAGCGCGCAGCATACGCATCACGGCGTTGGCCACCGCGGTGCGCTGACGGCCGGCCACGCCGTAAAGGCTGACGGTGCGGCGGGCGTCCAGCCCGGTGACGATAGCGCGCGTTAGCCTTTCCGGAACGGGTGAAGTGTGTGGTACCATGGCGACACCGATATCGGCTTCGACGAGCTCGATCAGATCGCGCTCGCTCGAAATCTCATGCCCGTGTTCGATGCCGTGCCGGCGCAGGCTTGCGGAAATCCGGCCGGAATGCTCGCAGAAAGTCCGGCTCAGCAGCTGTTCCGCGCGTAGATCATCGAGCTCGATGTTGCTGCGGCCGGCCAGCCGGTGTCCTTCGCTGACGACCAGCTCGAAGCTCTCGGTGAACAGCGGCCACACATCGAGCCGGTCCCAGGCTTCGTCGACCTCGGCGGCGATGCCGAGCTCGGCTTCGCCCTTCTTCAGGAATTCGCCGACCTCGCGGCTGGTCCCGCGCAGGAAGCGCAGTTCAAGCCGGTTGAACTGCCGTTTGATCTCGTTGAGATGCGGAATGAGCAGCGCCAAGTCGATCGAATGGGTCAACGCAATACGCAGCGCGCCGATCTCCCCGCTCTTGAACGAGGAGGCGAGCGAGCGCGCGCCAGCGGCGGCGTCATAGCACTGCTTGAGCAGCGGATGCATGCGCTGGCCGAGCTCGGTCAACTGGGCAGCCGGGCGTTCGCGGCGGAACAGGTCGCCGCCGAGCTCGGCCTCGAGCTGCTTGATCGCGCGCGTCAGCGAGGGCTGCGTCACGTTGCACTCCTCGGCGGCGCGCGTGAAATTCAACAGCTGCGCAACCGCGAGGAAATAGCGGACCTGGTGCATTTCCATGGATCGGCTCCCGGCGTGATCGGCCGGAATCTACCCGATCGCGGCCGCCAATGACATCCCGCCCGCGATAGCGACCGGGCATGGATTCGAAAGCCAGCCGGCATTCCAAAAGGTCCTGCGATCTTCTAGAACGATGGTGTGTAACAAGATCGCCGCGGCCGGCGAATATTCGACCAGGGGCGGGCTCAACAGGAGCTAACCATGAGCGGCGCGAAGGGCAAAGGTGCGGATATCCCGGGACAGGTCGTGCTGGTGTTGCAAGGCGGCGGTGCGCTCGGTTCCTATCAGGCGGGCGTCTACCAGGCCCTGCACGAGGCGGGCATCGAGCCGGACTGGGTCATCGGCACCTCGATTGGCGCGATCAATGGCAGCCTGATCGCCGGTAACGCGCCGGAGAACAGGCTCGCGCGCCTGAGAGAGTTCTGGAAGCGGATGGAGCAGAGTCCGGCCTGGACATTTGGCGGCGCCTTTCCCGACTTCGATGACAAGCTGGCTTATTGGTCGACCGTCACGGGCGGCATTTCCGGCTTCTTTACGCCCAATCCGCTGGCGCATGCGGGGGATTCCTTTCCGCTCGGCGCCGATCACGCCGGCTATTATTCGACCGCGCCGCTGGAGTCGACGCTGCGCGAACTGGTCGATTTTGGCCTTGCCAATCGCTGCGCGCCGCGCCTGACGGTCGGTGCGGCTCATGTCGGCACCAGCGAGATGCGCTATTTCGACAGCCGCGACGGCGAGCTGACGGTGAAGCACATCATGGCCTCGGGTGCGCTGCCGCCGGCCTTCCCGGCGGTGCGTATCGACGGCGAGCTTTATTGGGACGGCGGCATCCTGTCGAACTCGCCGACGGAAGCGGTTTTCGAGGACAATCCGCGCAGGAATTCGCTGATCTTCTCCGTGCATCTGTGGAATCCGGTCGGTGCCGATCCGGCGACGATGGGGGAGGTGCTGAACCGGCACAAGGACGTGATGTACTCCAGCAGGATCACGAGCCAGATCGAGCGCCAGCAACAGGCCCATCGCCTGCGCCATGTCATCAACCAGCTTGCGGCACGCTTGCCCGAGAGCGAGCGCGACGACCCCGCCGTGCGCGAGCTCGCAAGCTATGGCTGCGCGACCCGCATGCACGTGGTGCGGCTGCTGGCGCCGCAGCTCGATCGTGAGACCCACACGAAGGACGTCGACTTCAGTCCGTCCGGCATCTCGCGGCGCTGGCACGCCGGCTACGCTCACACGAAGTCTGTGCTCGCGCGAAGACCTTGGATCGGCGAATTCGATCCGCTGGCCGGCGTGGTGCTGCACGAGCAGATCGACGAGATGCCGATGGCGGCGGAATAGGGCTGCGTCCGTCGTTCATCGAATTGCCACAGGCTCCGCGGATCGTAAGCGGTCCGCAGTCGATGAGGCTCTGCAAGTGGTGTCCGCGAACGATCTGGAATTGGCGCTCGATCAGGTCCGCATGAATGCGGCGGGACCGGTGCCGGGTGTGTTCGGTCCTGACACGGTGACCTGGCGGATCGACCGGGAAGCCGTGATCTTTCTCGGCGCCGGGCGCGCGCTGCTGCTTCAACTGGCTCATCCATGGGTCGCGGCCGCCATCGCCGAGCACTCAAAAACCTTTGCCGATCCGATCGGCCGCTTTCACCGTACCTTCGACATCGTCTTTGCCATGGTGTTCGGCTCGCTCGACCGGGCCTTGCTGTCGTCGCGGCAATTGCACCGGCGGCACAGCATGATCGTCGGCGAGATGCCCGAGACGGTCGGGCCGTTCGCGGCCGGCTCGCGCTATTGCGCCAACGACATCCCGTCGCTGCGCTGGGTTCATGCCACGCTGGTCGAGACCGCGCTGATGGCACACGACCTGGTCCTGCCGCCGCTCTCGGTGGAGGAGCGCGAGCGCTACTGGATAGGGAGCCGGACGTTCGGCGCGCTGTTCGGATTGACGGGTGATGATCTGCCGGCGGATTGGGCCGGCTTTGCGGCCTATACGGCGGCGATGGTGCAGTCGGAGACGCTGACCGTCAGCCCGGCGGCACGCGAGATCGCCGCGCAGATTTTTGGCGGCGCGCGCCCGTGGCTGCGGCCGCCGCGCTGGTACCGCGCGCTCACGGCGCGGATGCTGCCGGAGCCGATACGTGCGGGCTTTGGGTTTGAGCTGAGCGAGCGTGACGCGAGGTCTGCCGACAACGCGCTCCGATGGATACGGCGCGTCTATCCGAAATTGCCTGACCGGCTGCGCTATGTCGGTCCCTACCAGGAAGCGCTGACGCGGCTGAATGGCGGGACCGGGCCCGACTGGATGACCCGCTGCCTCAACCGCGCCTGGATCGGCCGCCCGCAGATGGATGTGCGCGGGAAGGGGTGAGGGCTGCGCTGCTTTTAGTCCCGTCATCCCCGCGCAATGGCTTCGCCGTTGCGCGGGGATGACGGTGATGGAGTGGTGCGCGCTGCTCCTACATCGTCATTGCGAGCGTAGCGAAGCAATCCAGAATCTTTCCGCGGAGGGATTCTGGATTGCTTCGTCGCTTCGCTCCTCGCAATGACGGTGGTGAGAGAGGTGCGCTCGCAATGACGGAGTAAACGGAAGCGCCCCCGCCCTCACACCGACGCCAGCTTCCTGTACAGCGCGCTGTAGCTCCCCGCCGAAATGCTCCAGGAGAACGACCGGCCCATGGCGCTGCGGCGCATGGTGTCGAGCTGGTCCTGGGCCATGAAGGCCGAGAAGGCGCGGCGGACGCCGCCGAGGAAGGATTCGTGCGACGGCCGCGAGAACAGGAAGCCGGTCTCGCCGTCGGTGATGGTCTCGGCAAGGCCGCCGGTCTGGTGGCCGATCGGCAGCGATCCGAAGCGCTGGGCGTACATCTGGCTGAGGCCGCACGGCTCGAAGCGCGACGGCATCAGGGTAAAGTCGCTGCCGGCAAAGATGCGCCGGGCCTGGGCGTCGTTGAAGCCGATGGTGACGCCGATCGCATCGGGGCGGCGGCGATGGGCGTCGATCAGGGCCTGCTCGAGCGCGGGCTCGCCGGAGCCGGTGACCACGATCTGCCCGCCGGAATCGATGATCTCGTCGGCGGCCGACAGCACGAGGTCGATGCCCTTCTGGTGCACGAGGCGCGCGACGATCGCGAATATCGGCCCGCGCGAGACCGCCAGCCCAAACTGCTTGCGGACATAATCCGCGTTGGCCTTCTTGCCGACCCAGTCGCCGGCGCCGAACTGCTGGGCGAGCTGGGAGCAGGAGCGCGGGTCCCAGCTCTCGTCGATGCCGTTGAGGATGCCGGTGAGCTCGGCCGCATCGGAGCGGACGCGGAGCAGGCCTTCGAGGCCGCAGCCGAATTCCTCCGTCGTGATCTCCCGCGCATAGGTGCCGCTGACCGTGGTGAGATGCGAGGCGTAGACGAGGCCGGCCTTGAGGAAGGAGAGCTGGTCGTAGAACTCGACGCCGTCGATGTGGAAGGAGCTTTCGGGGACGCCAATTCGCCGCAGCGACTCCTTCGGGAAGAGGCCCTGATAGGCGAGGTTATGGATGGTCAGGATCGACGGCAGCTTGGAGCCGCGCCAGGCGAGATAGGCCGGCACGAGCGAAGCCTGCCAGTCATTGGCATGGATCAGGTCAGCTGCCCAATTCTTGTCCAGCTTGCCCATGGCCAGCTCAGCGGCTGCCGAGGCAAAGCGCGCGAAGCGGATGTCGTTGTCCGGCCAGTCGCGTCCGGACTCGTCGCCATAGGGGTTGCCGGGCCGGTCGTAGAGTTGCGAGCACAACAGCACGTAGACCGGCAGGCCGTCCTTGGTCGCGGCCCGGCCGAGCGAGCAGGCGGGCATTTCCGCGAATGCGGGGCAGCGTCCGACGATCTGAATATGCGTGAGTTGTTCGATGATGTCGCGATAGCCGGGCAGCATGATCCGGATATCGGCGAAGGGGCGGAGCGCTCGGGGGAGGGCAGCGGAAACGGCGCCCAGTCCGCCGACGCGGACGAAGTCATCCATCTCCGTGGTGACGAATAAGACCCTCAAGAACGATTGCCCTCTTCCGATCCCGATTGCTGCTATGCAAGATCGGGTCCAGTTGCCCCTGGAAATCTCAAGCCCCCCACGAGACGGGTTCGTTCGGTAAAGACTTTCCTACTCAGTCGCCGCCCTCTAGGGTCGGCGCACCAACAACAGAGAACGTTGATCGTTCCTAAGGGACCGCCGGGGATGCAGCTACCAGATAAGCACGAACACACGACGACAAAGGCCTTCGCGGGCCTGCGGGTGCTGGATTTCTCGACCACCATCGCCGGTCCCCATTGTGCGCGGATGCTTGCCGACATGGGCGCCGAGGTCATTAAGATCGAGACCGACGGCGGTGAGACGATGCGCACCCGGCCACCGCTGCGCAAGGGCTGCAGCACGGTGTTCGGCCAGCTCAATGTCGGCAAGAAGAGCGTCGTGCTCGACCTGAAGTCCGAGGACGGCCGGGAGGCGGTCCGCCGGCTGGTCGCGACGTCGGACATCCTGGTCGAGAATTTTCGCCCCGGCGTGATGCGCCGGCTGCGGCTCGACTACGACAGCCTGCGCCCGGCCAATCCCAGGCTGATCTATTGCTCGATCTCGGGCTACGGCCAGAGCGGCCCCTCGGCCGAGCTGCCGGCCTATGCGCCGGTGATCCATGCGGCCTCCGGCTACGACATGGCGCATCTCGCCTATCAGCCCGGGCGTGTCAGGCCGGACTATTGCGGCATCTATCATGCCGACGTCGTCACCGGCACCTACGGTTTTGGCGCGATCGCCTCTGCGCTCTATCAGCGCACCGTGACCGGGCGGGGCCAGCACATCGATGTCTCCATGCTGGAGTCGATGCTGAGCCTGACGGTGATCGAGCTGCAGAGCTCGCAATTTGCGGTGAAGCCGCCGCCGCGCCCGATGTTCGGTCCGACCGAGACGGCTGACGGCTACGTCATGATCACCGTCGCCAGCGAAAAGACGTTCCAGTGCCTGATGGGCGTGATCGGCCGTCCTGAATGGATCTCCGATGCGCGCTTCTCCAGCTATGCCCCGCGCCGCGAGAACTGGGCCGACATGATGGACGGTGTCGAGGCCTGGTCGAAGCAGCTCTCGACCGATGCATGTCTCGTTGGGCTCAGCGCGGCCGGCGTGCCGGCCTCGGCCTATCGCACCGTGTCCGAGGCGCTGGCCGATCCGCAGCTCGCGCATCGCCAGGCGCTCTCCGCGGTGGAGGACGGAGGCGGCTCGTTCCAGGTGCTCAATCTGCCGTTCCGGATGTCGGGCGCCGACACCACGCCGGCGAAGATGATGGCCGAGCTCGGCGAGCATACTGCTGCGCTGCGCGACGAGGTCGGCCTGCCGAACGACGCGTCAATTCCGACAGGCAAAACAGCCGCGACACACTGAGCAACGTTGCGCCGCGTCGCGCACATGCGGCATTTGATCTCCGTCGTGTTCCTCTTGCCGTGGCGAGCATTTGTCGCCAATCTCGCGCCCGAGTCATTCAACGATCCGAAACATCGGACGAGGGATCCCGGGAGGAACCATGACGAAGATTGCTGCCGCAGCGCGCAATTGCGCGCCGATTTTCCTTGTTGCGGCATTTGCGCTTGTCTCGCCTGCGCAGGCGCAAAAATCGGGCGGCAGCATCACCGTCGGCCAGGAGATGGACATTTCGGGCTTCGACCCGCTCAAGGTCGGCGTCTACGACACCTCGACCAACACCGCTGCGGCTGCGATCTTCGACACGTTGACCACGCTCGACGACAAGGGCGAGGCTGCGCCAAAGCTCGCGGTGTCCTGGACGCATTCCGACGACTACAAGACCTGGACCTTCAAGCTGCGCGAGGGCGTGAAATTCCACGACGGCACGCCGTTCAATGCGCAGGCCTTCAAGGAGAATTTTGACCGGCAGAAGGATCCCGCCAACAAGTGCCGCTGCGCCTTCTACATCAGCAACGTCAAGGAGGTGCTGGCGCCGGACGAATACACTGTCGTCTACAATCTGACCGATCCCTCAGTGAACCTGCCGGCGACGAACACCATCCAGAGCTCCAACAACGTCATTCATTCGCCGACGGCCTGGAAAACCAGGGGCGCCGATTACAATCGCAATCCCGTCGGCACCGGTCCCTACATCGTGAAATCATGGACCGCCGGCGACCGCATGGTGCTGGAGAAGAACCCGGACTACTGGAACAAGGGCCGACCCTATCTCGACCGCATCATCCTGAAGCCGCTGCCCGACGCGCAGTCGCGGTTTGCCTCGCTGCAATCGGGCGAGGCCGACATCATCTGGGACGACGAGAACGACGCCGATAACATCATGAAGGCGCAGAAGGATCCCAAGCTCACCGTGCACACCTACAAGGGCTCGGGCGCGCAGGTCTACGCCTTCAACACCAAGGTCGCGCCGTTCGACGACGTTCGCGTCCGCCAGGCGCTGGTGATGTCGATCGACCGCCCGAAGATGTCGCAAGCGATCAGCAACGGCCTGAGCCGGCCCGCGAGCAATCCTTATGGCGATGGCTCCTGGGTCAAGTGCAAGGACGACGGCGCGCTGCCGTTCGACCTCGAGAAGGCCAAGGCGCTGCTCAAGGATTACGGCAAGCCGGTCGAGTTCAAGATGCTGGTGACCGCGACGCCGCGCGGCCGCATGATCGGCCAGGTGCTGCAGCAATTCTGGAAGCGCGCCGGCGCCAACATGGAGATCGAGCAGGTCGACCAGGCCACGATTCCGCCGCGCGCCTTCACGCGTCAGTTCCAGCTCGTGCCTTGGCGCATCGTCGATCTCGCCGACCCCGATCCGCAGATGTATGCCAACTTCCGCAGCGGCAGCCCGCTCGCGCTCTCCAATTTCGCCGATCCGGAGCTGGACCGGTTGCTCGACCACTCCCGCGTCACCGCTGATCCCGCGGCACGCACCGAGGATTATTGCGCGATCAGCCGCCTGATCAACAAGGAGGCGATCTGGTTCTGGACCTTCCAGAATACGTATTATGCGCTGTCGAGCGCCAAGCTGAAGGGTTTTCCAAAGATCTACAACGGCGTGATCGACGTCTCGACCACCTGGCTGGAATGATCGCGAGATGCTGATTTTCGTCGTGCGGCGGCTGCTTGCCATCCTGCCGGTTTTGCTTGCGGTCTCGCTGCTCACTTTCCTGATCGCCTCGCTGCTCCCGGGCGATCTCGCCTATGTCATTCTCGGCGACCAGGCAACGCCGGAGAATGTTGCCGCGCTCCGTCATGACATGGGGCTCGATCAGCCGCTGTGGTGGCGTTACCTGAGCTGGCTCGGGCACGTATTGCAGGGCGATCTCGGCCGCTCCTTCCGCACCGGGCAGACGGTGCTGCAGGCGGTGGCCGAACGCATTCCGGTCTCGCTGCAACTGATGCTGATGGCCGAGCTCATCGGCCTCCTGATCGGCGTTCCCGTCGCGATCGCCTGCGCGGCGCGCGCCGGCGGCGCGTTCGACCGCTTCATGACCGGCAGCGCCTTCGCCATGTTGTCGATGCCGTCCTTCCTGATGGCGATCCTGCTGATCTACCTGTTCGCGGTCGAGCTGCACTGGCTGCCGGCGACCGGCTATGTGCCGTTCACCGAGGAGCCGCTCAATAATTTGCGCTTCTTCGTGCTGCCGGCGCTGACGCTGGCCCTCGCCGAATGGCCGGGCATCATGCGGGTGCTGCGCTCCGACATGATCGCGACCCTGCAGGAGGACTATATCGCGCTCGCCAAGGCCAAAGGCTTGAAACCCGCGCGCATCCTGTTCGTGCACGCCCTCAAGCCTTCGTCGCTGACGCTGGTGACGGTGACGGGCATCAATATCGGCCGTCTGCTCGGCGGTACGCTGATCGTGGAGACGATCTTTGCGTTGCCGGGCATCGGCCGGCTGCTGGTCGGCGCGATCTACACCCGCGACCTCGTCATCTTGCAGGGCGTGGTGCTGCTGGTCGCCTGCGGCTTCGTCATCGTCAATTTCATCGTCGACATGCTCTACGCCGTGCTCGATCCGAGGATCCGCCATGGCCACGCTTGAGCTGTCGATGCAGGACGAGGCGACGGCCGCCCCCAGCCGCCGCAAACGCAGGCTCGGCCTGCTGTTCTGGATCGCGAGCGTCTGGCTCGCGGTCATCCTTGCGCTCGCCATCCTCGCGCCGGTGCTGCCGCTGCAGAACCCTGTCGACATGGACATGCTTGAGCGCCGCGCCGCGTTCTCCACCGAGCACTGGCTCGGCACCGACGGCCTCGGCCGCGACGAGCTCGCCCGGCTGATCTTTGGCGCGCGCGTGTCGCTCACGGTAGGGCTGATCGCACCGATGATCGGGCTGACGTTCGGCGGCGCGCTGGGCCTGCTCGCCGGCTATTTCCGCGGCCGGTTCGAGACACTGGTGGTCGGCAGCATGGATGTGCTGCTCGCCTTTCCACCGCTGATCTTCGCGCTCGCGGTGACCGCCTATCTCGGCCAGTCGATTCCCAATCTCACCATCATCCTCGGCATGCTTGGCATTCCCGCCTTCATGCGGGTGGCGCGCGCGGCGACGCTGACCCTGGCGCGGCGCGAGTTCGTCATCGCGGCCGAAGCCCTTGGCGCCAGCCATGCGCGCATCCTGCTGCGCGAGCTGCTGCCGAACGTGATCCTGCCGCTGCTGGCGTTCTTCCTGCTCGGTGTCGCCGTCACCATCGTGGTCGAGGGCGCGCTGTCCTTCCTCGGCCTCGGTGTGCCGCCGCCGATGGCGAGCTGGGGCAGCATGATCGGCGAGGGCCGCGACAGCCTCGACGTCGCGCCTCGGCTCGCCTTCCTGCCGGCGGCCGGGCTGTTCCTGACCGTGCTGGCGTTCAACCTCGTCGGCGACACCATGCGGGCACTGACCGACCCGCGTCAGGGGGCGCTGTGAGCAAGCCGCTCCTGACCATCGAGGACGTCGCGGTCGAGCTGCCGACCCCGCGCGGGAACCTGCGCGCCGTCGATCATGTCGATCTCTCGCTGGAGGCCGGCCGCACGCTCGGCATCGTCGGTGAGTCCGGCTGCGGCAAGACCATGCTGTCGCGCGCGGTGCTGCAATTGCTGCCGAAGAAGGCGAAGCTCACGGGCCGCGTCATGTTCGACGGCGAGGATCTGGTGCGGCTCGATGCGGAGCGCTTGCGGCGCCTGCGTGGGCGCGACCTCGCGGTCGTGTTCCAGGACCCCATGACTTCGCTCAATCCGGTGCTCACCATCGGTACCCAGTTGATGGAGACGATCCAGGAGCATCTCGAGCTCGATGCACCTGCCGCTAAGAAGCGCAGCATCGAGCTGCTCGCCGCCGTCGGCATCCCGGCGCCGGAGCAGCGGCTCGCGCAATATCCGCATCAATGTTCCGGCGGCATGCGCCAGCGCATCGCAATTGCCATCGCGCTGTCCTGCGAGCCGAAGCTGCTGATCGCGGACGAGCCGACCACAGCGCTCGACGTCACCATCCAGGCGCAAATCCTCGATCTGCTCGCGCGCGAGCAGCGCCGCCGTCACATGGCGATGATCATCATCACCCATGATCTCGGCGTCGTCGCCGGCCGCGCCGATGAGGTCGCGGTGATGTATGCGGGCAGGGTGGTCGAGCGTGCGCCGACGCAGGCGTTGTTCAAGCGGATGCACATGCCCTACACCGAGGCGCTGCTGGCGGCGATCCCGAAGCTCGAGACCGCGCCGCATACACCGCTGCCCGCGATCTCCGGCCGTCCGCCCGATCCGACCCGCCCGCTGAAGGGCTGTTCCTTTGCGCCGCGGTGCCGCTATGCCGCAGGGCGTTGCCATGAGACGAAACCCGAGCTGAAGGGAGCGGAGATGCCCGATCATCTCTATGCCTGCTTCCATCCGATCCAGATGGCCGAGGGGATCGGCGCATGATGCAACTGGCCGCGCGCAAAGAGCCGCTTCTGAATGTCGACAATCTCGTCGTCGAATATGGTCTCGGCAGCAGGACGGTGCACGCCGTCTCCGGGGTCAGCCTGAAGGTTGCGCGGGGCGAGACGCTGGGGCTGGTCGGCGAGTCCGGCTGCGGCAAGTCGACGCTGGGGCGCGCGGTGCTGCAATTGCGTCGCGCCAAAAGTGGCCGCGTGATGTTTGACGGCGAGGACCTCACCGCGATGGAAGGCGAGGCGCTGCGAAAAATGCGCCGCCGCGTGCAGCTGATCTTCCAGGATCCGATCGCCTCGCTCAATCCGCGCCGGCGTATCGGCGATATCGTGGCCGAGCCGCTGATCATCGCCAGCGTCAAGGATGCCGCCGAGCGCAAGCGCAGGGTTTACGACGTGCTCTCTGCGGTTGGGCTCGACCCCGATCTCGTATCGGGGCGGTTGCCGCACGAATTCTCCGGCGGGCAGTGCCAGCGCATCTGCATCGCGCGCTCGCTGGTGCTCAATCCCGAATTCATCGTCTGCGACGAGCCGGTCTCCGCCCTCGACGTCTCCATTCGTGCGCAGATCCTCAATCTGCTGGAGGAGATGAAGACGCGCTTCGGCCTGACGCTGCTGTTCATCGCGCACGACCTTGCGGTGGTCAAAGCGGTTAGCGATCGCGTCGCGGTGATGTATCTTGGCCGGCTCTGCGAGGTCGGGCCGTCGGAGCAATTGTTCGCTAGACCTGCGCATCCCTATACCGCGCTGCTGCTGCAGGCCATCCCGGTGCCCGATCCCGACGTGCGTCCCGCCGAGAGTGTGGCGACCGGTGAGCCGCCATCGCCGATTGCACCGCCGTCCGGTTGCCGCTTCCGCACCCGCTGCCCTCGCGCCGATCAGCGATGCAGCGCGGAGATACCGGAGTTGCGCGAGGTCGCGCCCGGCCAGTTCGCCGCTTGTCACCATCCGCTGGCCTGAATTAAGACCGCTGTGCGGGTTTGTCTCGCCCCGCTGCCCGTGGCATGGTGACGTGACGACAAGTATGCCGGGAGAACGCCGATGAAGAGTTTCAAGGTCGCCGATTTCAAGGCACCGCTGCAGGAGTTCGACGAGGCCACGCCGCAGCCGTCGGGCACGCAGGTGCTGATCAAGGTGAAGGCCGCCGGCGTCTGCCACAGCGACCTCCACATCTGGGAGGGCGGCTACGATCTCGGCCACGGCCGCAAGCCGCTGTCGCTGAAGGACCGCGGCATCAATCTGCCGCTGACCATGGGCCACGAGACCGTCGGCGAGGTCCTCGCGTTCGGTCCCGACGTCAAGCCGACCGACCAGCGCGATCTCAAGCTCGGCGACGTCGGCCTGGTCTATCCCTGGATCGGCTGCGGCAAGTGCGCCACGTGTCTCGCGGGTGACGAGAACATGTGCCTGACGCCGCGCTCGCTCGGCGTCTATTGCGACGGCGGCTATTCCGATCACATGCTGGTGCCGCATCCGCGCTATCTGCTCAATTTGAAGGGGCTCGATCCCGCCACGACCGCGCCCTATGCCTGCTCGGGCGTGACCACCTACAGCGCGCTGAAGAAGGTCGAGCAGCATTTCGACACCCCGATCGTGATGTTCGGCGCCGGTGGTCTCGGCCTGATGGCGCTGTCGCTGCTGAAAGCGATGGGCGGCAAGGGCGCGATCATGGTCGACATCGACGCCAGGAAGCGCGAGGCCGCAGAGAAGGCCGGCGCGCTCGCGACCATCGACCCCAAGGCGCCGGATGCACTGGAACAGCTTGGCAAGAAGGCGGGCGGTCCGATCCGCGCCGTGATCGATCTCGTCGGCAATGCCGCAACGACGCAGCTCGGGTTCGACTGCCTGACCAAGGGCGGCAAGCTCGTGATCGTCGGCCTGTTCGGCGGCGGCGCGACCTGGGCGCTGCCGCTGATCCCGATCAAGGCGGTGACGATCCAGGGCAGCTATGTCGGCAATCTGCGCGAGACGCAGGAGCTGCTCGACCTCGTGCGCGCGAAGAACGTCGCGCCGATCCCGGTGACGAAGGCGCCGCTCAACAAGGCCAACGACGCGCTGGTGCAATTGCAGCAGGGCGCGGTGGTCGGGCGCACGGTGCTGACGCCGTAATCATTTTTTCTCTCCTCCGTCATTGCGAGGAGCGAAGCGACGAAGCAATCCAGAATGTTTCCGCAGATGCAGTTCTGGATTGCTTCGCTTCGCTCGCAATGACGACTCGGCTGGCTCCCCTTCTTGAGGCCTCTTACATGTCCGCGAACAACGCCTTCCACATTGCCGTGCTCGCCGGTGACGGCATCGGTCCCGAAGTCATGGCGCCGGCCATCGAGGTGCTGCGCAAGATCGAGCAGAAATCGGGCCTGAGCTTCCGCTTCACCGAGGCGCCGGCCGGCGCCAACAATTATCTCGCCACCGGCAAGTCGATGCCGGATTCAACCATCAAGCTGTGCGAGGAGGCGGACGCGATCCTGCTCGGGGCCTGCGGCCTGCCGTCGGTGCGCTACCCCGATAACACCGAGATCGCGCCGCAGATCGAGCTGCGCTTCATCTTCGATCTCTATGCCGGCGTGCGTCCGGCGCGGCTGATCCCGGGTGTGCCGAGCCCGATTGTCGGCGCGGACAAGCGCGGCATCGATCTCGTGGTGATCCGCGAATCCACCGAAGGCCTGTTCGCCTCGATGGGCAAGGGTGTCGTCACGCACGAGGACGCGCGCGAGACCATGGTGATCACGCGCAGGACGTCCGAGCGCCTGTTCGAGCTTTCGTTCCGCCTCGCCGAGCGGCGCAAGGCGCGCGGCAAGCCGGGCGCGCTGACCTGCGTCGACAAGGCGAACGTGTTCAAGGCGTTTGCGTTCTTCCGCGGCATTTTCGACGAGATCGAGAAGAAGCATCCGGGCGTGAAGACCGATCGCCTTTATGTCGATGCCTGCTCGGCGATGCTTGTCAAGCGCCCCTGGGATTTCGACGTGATGGTGATGGAGAACATGTTCGGCGATATCGTCTCCGACATCACCGCGAGCCTGATCGGTGGCCTCGGCATGGCGCCGTCGGCCGACATCGGCGACAAATACGCCGTGTTCCAGCCCTGCCACGGCACCGCGCCCGACATCATGGGGCAGGGCAAGGCCAATCCGACCGGCATGATCCTGTCGGCCGCGATGATGCTGGACTGGCTCGCCGACAAGCACGGCGTCGAGAGCGCGGCCGAAGCCGGCGAGACGATCGAGCGCGCGGTCGATCAGGTCTATGCCGGCGGCATCAAGCCGATGGAGTTCGGCGGCAGCAACGGCACGGCGGATATCACGAAAGCCGTGCTCGCGGCGCTGTAGTCTGCGTTTCTTCACCTCTCCCCGCTTGCGGGGCGAGGGAGCGCACGGTCCGAGTGGTGATCACAAACGCTTATGAAAAAGGGGCCTTCCGGCCCCTTTCGTGATTCACCAGCGGTGCCAGTGGCGGTGGCCCCAGCCCCACGGGCGCGGGCCGCCATAGTACCGGCGAGGGCCGCCGTAATAGCCATAGGCGCCGTAATAGTTCGGGCGCCACCAGCAGCGGCCCCAGGCGTTGCAGACCATCCGCACCTGATCGACATTCGCGGCCGGGCCGCCTGCGACCTTATCGGCCTGCGGGATGCCATTCGGCATCGCCGCGAGCGCCGAACCCGAGGCCAGCGCAGCGCCGCCCAGGGTAGCCAGACCAAGAACAGCAAAGCTGAGTTTCATCGCAATCTCCTCCATTGGTGGCGGGAGAACTTGCGGCGGATCAGTTGGTTGCTACCGCGATGCGAACGGCAAAGGAATTTAATCTTCCTGAATTTCTGTTCACGCCGGCTGATCTCAGAAGTTCCGGGTGACGATGTTCAACGCCGCCAGAACTCTCTCCATCCCGTCGTTGCGAGCGCAGCGAAGCAATCCAGAATCCTTCCGCGGAGGAAGTCTGAATTGCTTCGTCGCTGCGCTCCTCGCAATGACGTGGTGAGAGGAGCGCGCTCGCAATGATGAGCAACGACGCTGCCCTCACTTCCCCTGGAACTGCGGCTTGCGCTTTTCCATGAAGGCTTGCCGGCCCTCGCGGAAATCCGCGCTGTCCATGCAGGCTGTGCCGACCGCCCTGATCGCTTCCATGTCGCGCTGGCTCTCGTCTTTCAGCACCTGCGCGATGGTGATCTTCGCGGCCTTGATCGCGAGCGGGGCGTTCTCGGAGATGGTCTGCGCAATCGTCATGGTCTCACCCCAGAGCTCGTCGACCGGGAACACGCGCTCGACCAGGCCGATGCGCAGTGCCTCGGCGGACTCGATGCGCATGCCCGTGTACATCAGGAGCCGCGCCCAGGACGGGCCGACCAGCGACACCAGGTGCTTCAAGCCGTCATAGCCATAGGCGATGCCGAGCCTGGCCGCGGGGATGCCGAACTGGCTGCCATACGCGGCGAGGCGGATATCGGCGAGCATCGCGACCTGCATGCCGCCGCCGAGGCAAAACCCCTCGATGCAGGCAATGGTCGGCTTGGGATAGTCGGCGAGCAGCGCGCGTTGGGCGGCGCTGCGCTTGGCATATTCCTCGGACGCCGCCGCGTTGTGGCGTGTCTTCTCGAACTGGCTGATGTCGGCCCCTGACACGAACGCCTTGCCGCCGGCACCGCGCAGGATCACGACGCGCACCGCATCATCGTCGCGCAAGGCCGTCAGCGCTTCGCCAAAGCCCTCCCACATCTCCAGCGACATCGCATTGCGCTTGTCGGGATTGTTGAAGGTGACGACGCCGACGCCGTCAACGACGTGCTTGAGGATCTTGCCGTCGGCGTAGGGTGTTCCGGTCGTGCTGAAAATGTCGGGCATCGCGCGCTCGCTGGTCATTGGCGAGCGCAATGTGCGGCCGGGCCGCGGCCCTGGTCAATCGCGGCGAGGGAGGCGGCTTTGCATCCGCCTGTGCCGCGATTGCATGGCGCGCCTACTGTGCCATATGCGCGGTCAGCGGATGGCCGGCGGCCTTGCCGAAGAACGCCGCCTCCTCGGCGGTCGCCTCGAGCAACTGCTCGTCCTGGTTATAGACGTCGTTGCGGAACTGGATGGCCTGGTCCCTGGTCATCCAGGCCGTGAGGTAGATCCAGGCCACCGGCACCTTCTTCGCCATGGTGACCTCGAGATGCTGGCCGCTTGCGATCTCCGCGTCGATCGCGGCGCGGCTCCATTTCGGCTGGTCCTTGAGCAGCCAGGCGGCGAGATCGCGCACATTGTCCACGCGCGAGCAGCCGTGGGAGTCGAAGCGGTAGTCGTCGCTGAACAGATTGCGCTGGTTGGTGTCGTGCATGTAGACCGAATAGGCGTTCGGCATGTCGATCTTGACAGCACCGAGCGCGTTGAAGGTGCCGTTCTGCTGACGCACGGTGAAGTTCGGCGTGTGCGTGCCCGACCAGTCGACCGAATGCGGATCGATCGGATTGTCGTGGGCGTCGAGCACGTCCATGTGCATGCGCGCCAGGTAGGTCGGGTCTTTGCGCATATGCGCGGAGATCTCGGTCTTGGCGATCGAGGAGGGGACAGTCCAGGTCGGATTGAGCACGACGCTGGTGATCTGCGCCGTCAGCGTCGGCGAGGGCTTTTCGGTCTTGCCGACGATGACGCGATAGCGGCGAACCACCACGTCGTTCTCGACCGCCTCGGCGAAGGCGGCGGGGATGTTGACCACGACATAACGCTGGCCGAAGCCGAAATTCATGTTCTCGAGCCGCTCCAGCGAAGCCTCGAGTTGCCGGATGCGCTTCTGCACGGAGACGTTCATCGCCGCGAGCGTGCGCGGCGTCACCGTGCCGGTCGGCGCCAATCCATGGCGGGCCTGGAAGCGCTTCACGGCGTCCGCGAGATCCTGGTCGAAGGCGCCGCTCGCCTTGTCGGCGGCGAGGTCGCCGGAGATGATGAGCCGCTTGCGCAACAGATCGTCATTGGCGCCCTGGACGCCGAGCGCGAATTTTGCATCCGCCGGGATGGTCGGCCAGCCGCCGCGCACCGCGAGGTCGGAATAGCTCAGCGCGGCATCCTTGATGCGTTGGGCCGAGCCTTCGTCGTAGGTCGGCTCGTGCGTCATCGCGAGCGCGGCGGCCGAGCGGCCCTCCGGCGTCGAGGCTGAACCTGGCGCGGCAGCTTTCGGCGCAGGCGCATGGGCCGGGTTCGCCGCTGATGGCACCGTGCCTGATGTCGCTGGCTTGGGCCCGGCCTGGCCGATGGTCTCTGTCTGCGCCAGCGCGGAGGCGCTTGCGAGCAGGCCGACGGCAATGATCATCGCATGGCGTTTCGACATCTGTCCCATCTTCCCCTTGAGGACGAGGCCCGGGCGGGCACTCGCATTGGCAATTCCCGGCCGCCGCGCCGCGGGCACCGATTCGCAAAATCGGCGGAAAACTAGGGCACCAATGTTGAGGTCACATTAAGCACGGCGAATCAAAAACTCCGCGCGTCACGTGCGGAGATTCTCATTAGGTCGCTGCAGGGGTGGGATGGGTTCGCAAAATCCGCGACGAATGGCGGCCAAACGGCCGAGAAAAACACCCAAGAAAACCAGACAAGAAAAAAGGGCGGCCAAGCCGCCCCGAGGAAGGCCGCGCGCACGCGCGCCAGCCCATATCTGATCCCGTCGGTCTAGTCCAATCCGGCCGCGCCCCCGCGACGCGGCGGATTGAACATCGGCCGTCAAGGCCAGAGCGACGATCTCAGTCTTCGTTCGCTGCGATCGATTCCATCAACGAGACGAGCTGACGCTGCACCGTCTGGTCCTTGATCTTGCTGTAGGCGCGCAGAAGGCGGAGGCTGAAGGCCGAGTCGAGGAACAGCAGGCTCTCGACTTCGCGCGCCTTGTTGTCGCCGTCGTAGAAGAAGGTCACCGGCACGTCGAGGGCGGAGGCGATCTGCTGAAGCCGAGCCGCGCCGACGCGATTGACGCCTTTCTCGTATTTCTGGACCTGCTGGAAGCTGACGCCGAGCTTCTCACCGAGCTCAGCCTGCGAGATCTTCATCTCGACGCGCCGCAGACGGATGCGCTTGCCAAGCTCGATGTCCGGCTTGCCGGCGCTGCGCTGCTTCATTCTCTTCGCCGCTGCTTTCATTTTAGTTTTCACCTTTGTTCTTCGGTTGAAAATCCCCCGAAGAGCTGGGTCAGGGGTTCGCCCATATACGAGTCCTTGAATTCATGCGGATGCACGAACTCTTCCTTAAACCACGGGAAGCGAGCCGGATTGAAAGCCTCGATCAGCCAGTCAATCATGTGCCGCACGCGGGGAATCCGGCCGCTACCGGGATGGTAGGACAACCAGATATCCAGCGGTCGGTTCAATTCGACCTCCAGTGGAATCAACTTCCCGCCAAGCGCAATGGCGTAGCTCGGGAATACGCCGATTCCGGCGCCGTTCGCGACCGCCCAGTAGTTGGCGCTCGAGACGTTGGTCTTCATGACCAGAAGGTCACGCTCCTGAACGCCCGGGAAGAAGCTCTCAAATGTTTCCTTGGCGGCGAGCTGGTCGGCGAATTGCAGCACCAGGCGATGCTTGATCAATTCGTGGGCCGAACGCGGTGTGCCGCATTTCTCAAGGTATTTTTCCGAAGCCCAGAACATCAGATGCATGCGGCCGAGCCGCACCAGCTTGACGTCGAGCGCGGAGGGACGCGACAGGTGGATGGCAACGTCGGCCTCGTGGCGGGAGACGTCGGCTGAGCGCATCGCGCAGTGGAGATCGACCAGGACCTTCGGATAGGCCTGCTGGAATTCGACCAGCCGCGGGGCGAGCCAGAACGTGCCCAGGCCCTCGGTCACGGCGACGCGGACCTCGCCGGACAGCGCGTTGGCGGTCGAATCGCTGGTGCGCAGCACGTCGAAGGCTGCCGCCTCCATGCGCTCGACCGCGGAGACCACCATCGCGCCCTCATCGGTCAGATGCGTGCCGTGGACGTCGCGAGTGAACAGAGTGGTGCCGGTCTGGCGTTCGAAATCGTCGATGCGACGGCGGACGGCGTTGATGGACAACGACAGGCGTTCAGCCGCCGAGCGAAAACTTCCGCATCGGACGACTTCCAGAAATATTCGGGCCGCATCCCAATCGGAGAGGCTGCTCAGATTTGTCTTTGGGCGTTCCTCCAGTGGAACGCCCCTTTCCGCCAAGGAGTGCATACAAGTCCTCTCGGTCCGTTAAACTGGCAGAATCTGGCGCAAACCACAACCACGACGGGTTGGGGAATGACGAGTTTTGAACGTCATCCTTTACTACCGCGTGGGTGGTATATTGGTGCCGCCGGAAGTGGGAATAAGGCTGGGAATCGGGCAGTTTATTGCCCGTTGAGGGGTGTCGCGTGAGGTCCGTTGCGAGCCTTGAAATGGCTGCGGGATTGTCGGCGTTGTCCGCACTGGACGCCCTCGCGAGAGAGGCGCTGCTGCCTTCTTCGTTGGATCAATCACGGCGCGCGAGGCGTTTTGCCTCCGGTTGCTCGTCCGATCGCCGCCAACGCAACGGCGCGATGGTCGCAAAAACCGCGGTTTCAGCGCGGAAACGCACTGAAATCATGTTCAAGGGCGCAGGAGCCTCATGCTATCCTCGGCATTCCATGGGGGCCGAGGGGATCACCACAAACACGTCTCGCAGGCCGAATTAACGGAAAGAACGCCGGTGTCGCATTCAGACGAACAGTTGCAGTCGGTGCTGGAAACGCTCGAGGGCTGCCGCAGGGCGCTTAACGAGATGAACAGCCGTGAGTCGGCCGAACTGCTGTCCATCGTCATTCTCGACGTACGGATGAAGCTCAAAGGAATTGACGGCGCCGATCTCAAGGCGCTGTGCGACGAAATGTTGCGGAGCGCTGGAAGCGAACCGCAGCCCCCCTCCAAGCAGACGCAGGACCAGCCCCGGCGTCCGCTGCTCCGCGTGGTGAAGTAGCCACGCCGCCGAGTCTCGCTTTTTGGCGAGATTTGTGCGCGTCCCGATGCCGCATCTGTGATTGCAGACGGCATCGGGAGGAGCCCTGGTTTTGTGCGCCTCTGTTGCGCATTCCCCGGCATCGGCTACACCAGAGCCGTTCGGCTCCGGCGCGCGCATCCCAGCGCGTGGCCAACGGGCCTGAGATGGCTCCGACTGCACCATGCAAAATGTTTCGATCCCGGCGGCGCTGATTGCCGGCCTCGTCAGCTTCCTCTCCCCTTGTGTCCTGCCGCTGGTTCCGCCCTATTTGATCTATCTCACGGGCGCGACGATCGAGCATGTCGAGAGCGACGAGGAGGCCGCCGCCTCCAAGCGTGCGATCATGATGTCGGCGCTGCTGTTCGTGCTCGGCTTCTCCACGGTGTTCGTGGCGCTCGGCGCCAGCGCCTCGCTGATCGGCGGGCTGATCCGCGCCTGGTCGGCCGAGCTCTCGATCCTCGCCGGCATCGTCATCATCATCATGGGGCTGCACTTCCTCGGCCTGACCCGCATCGGCCTGTTGATGCGCGAGGGCCGGATGCCGATCCCCAAGCCCGTCGGCCTCTGGGGCGCCTACATCATGGGCCTCGCCTTCGCCTTCGGCTGGACGCCCTGTATCGGCCCGATCCTGGCCGCGATCCTCTCGATCGCCGCGGCGGAGGCCACCGTGACGAAGGGCGCGGGCCTGCTCGCGGTCTATTCGGCGGGCCTCGGCATTCCCTTCCTGATCGCGGCGCTGATGATCGAGCAGTTCTCAAAGCTGTTCGCGCGCATGAAGGGCCATCTCGCCAATGTCGAGCGCGCCATGGGCGTGTTGATGGTGATCACCGGCATCGGCTTTCTCACCGGCGCCGTCTCGAATGTGAGCATCTGGCTGCTCGAGACGTTCCCGGCGCTGCAGACGATCGGTTAGATTGTGCGTATTGGTCGCGGCGGCTTCCGCTTCGCGATCGGAAGCGGAAGCAACTGAGGCCGGGACCGCACCAGGCTGCGCGAGACTCAAGCCAGTCCCAAGCCGCCATCGACGGCGAGAACCTGGCCGGTCAGCCATCGCGAGGCGGGACCGGCAAGCTGAACGATCCACTCGGCGACGTCTTCGGGAACGCCGCGCCGACGGAGCGGGATCCGCGTCCGCTCTTCTTCCTTGACCGCCTCCGCCTGTGCCGCAGACAGGCCCATCATCCCGGTCAAGGCGCCCGATTCCGTGGGGCCGGCAGCGACCGCATTCACTCTGATTCCGAGCGGTGCGAGTTCGAGTGCCCAGCAACGGGTGAGGTGCTCCAGCGCCGCCTTGCTGGCGGCGTAGTGGGATAACCCCGCTGCCGGCCGGTGACCGAAGGTCGAGGAAATGTTGATGATGGTGCCCTGTGCCGCCTTCAGATGAGGAAGTGCAGCGCGGGCCAGCAGGCTCGGGCCGACCACGTTGACGGCGAAGATGTCTGCGATCCGATCGGGCGCCACATCCGACAATGGAAGGATGGCTCCCGCGCCGGCATTGTTGACGAGCGCATCGAGTCGCTCCCATTTGTTGATCGCCGCATCGATGGTCCGCCTCGCGTCGTCAGCGGATGCCGTGTCCGCAACGATGCCCGCGATATTCCGATGCTCCGCCATCGTTTGCTCGATCGGGCCGGCGCGGCGGCCGGTGATGAGCACTTTGTCGCCCTGATTGGCGAAACGCAGCGCGGCCGCCCGGCCGATACCGGAACTGCCGCCTGTTATGATGATGACTTTTTCGTTCTGCATGTCGTTCGATGTGTTGCGCCGGGCAAAGCGCCGAAGCGGGCGATGAACCATCGCCTTGGCCTTGCCGGCTTCGTGGGTACAAGAGGCTGAACCAGGGCGCGCACGTATCAACGCCCGCGCCCTGGCTTAACTTCATCAAGCGGTCAGTAGTCCCAGAACACCGGCACCCAGCGGAAGGCGTCGCCATCGACCGCGACGCGTCCGACCGACGGGAACGGCAAATGGGTGGCCACCAGCATCTCGCCGGTCGCGGCAAGCTCCCGCAAGAGGTTGACACGAACGCGCGCGGCTTCCTCGGGATCGTGCTCGAAGCCGTTGTACCAGTCGGGTTGCTCGAATCCGACGGCAAACACGGCATCGCCGGCGAATGTCAGCGCGTCGCCGCCGGACGCCACGCGAACCACGCTGTGCCCGGGGGTATGACCGCCGGTGCGACGGGCGACCACGCCGGGCGCAATCTCGTGCGTCTCATCGAATGTGCGCAGTTGACTGCCGTACTCCTTCACGAATTGCCTGGCGGTCGCCCGGAGCGCATCCGGAAAACCCTGCGGCATGTTGGTGTGGGTGAAGTCGGGCGCTTCCCAGAACTTGACCTCGGCGGCCGCCACGTGGATGCGCAGATCCTTGCGCAGCCGCTGCTTCACGCCGTCGACGAGCAGGCCGCCGATATGGTCCATGTGCATATGGGTCAGCACCAGATCGGTCACGGTCGACAGATCGATACCGGCGGCCTCCAGTCGCTTGATCAACTGGCCGGCCCGCGGCAGGTGCAGGTCAGGATCGGATCCGAGGCCGGCATCGATGAGGATGGTCTTGCCGCCGCTCTTGACCATGACGGCATTCAGCGCCCAGTCGAAAGCATCCTGCGGCAGGAACATGTCGTGCAGCCAGGCCGCGCGCTCGGCCGGGGCCGCATTGTGCGCCAGCATCGTGGTCGGCAGCGGCAGCACGCCGTCGCTGACCACGAGCACGTCGATATCGCCGATCTTGACCGCATAGCGCGACGGAACGAGCTCTTCGGGTCCCGACGCCACGGGATGTGACGGATTGTGCAGATTCATGTTCGTCTCCTGGTTCATGATAGTGGCCCCGGCAGGTTCTGGTTGAACGGGCCGCGCAGCCGGGAGTGCGCGGCCGTGATCGTTTCGTGCGTCAGAGATCGGTGACACGCTCCGGATCGGCCGAGGCGAGCGCTGCGGCGCGCTCGGCCTTCGGTGGGTAGATCCAGACGGTGTTGATCTCCTGCTTGGTCTTCTTGGCGACGTCGCCGACCATCTCGACCTCGCGCTCCCAGCCGCGCGTGAACAGCGCGCCGGCTTCGCCGAGGTCGAGGCAGGTCACATAGGCCTTCTGGTGATAGGGCCTTGTGGGAACGCCGAGCAGCTCGGCTGCGGCGTTGTTGCCGGCAAAGGCGCCCATGCGGGTGGCGTGCTGGCACGACATCAGCGCGTAATTGCCGTCGTCGTCGCAGGCCGCGCGGGCGGCATCGCCGGTGGCGAAGACGCCGACCACACCCGGCACGCGCAGATCGCGATCGACCAGCAGCCGGCCGAAATTGTCGCGCTCGGCGGGAATCTGCGCCGTCAACGGCGCGGCGCGAATGCCTGCGGCCCAGATCACGGTCTCGGTCTCGATATGCTCGCCGGTCGACAGCGTGACACCGGATTTATCGAGCGAGGCGACGCCGGCGCCGAGCCGTGTCTCCACGCCGAGCTTGTTCAGCGCGTCCGCGATCACGGGGCGGGGACCTTCGCCCATGTCTGGAGCAATTGCGCTGTTGCGCTCGACGATGATCACGCGCGTTTTGGAATCCTTGCCGAAGATCTTGCGAAGGCGCGTGGGCAATTCGGTCGCTGCCTCGATGCCGGTGAAGCCGCCGCCGGCGACGACCACCGTGTCGCGGCCGTTCACAGCCGGCCGGTCGGCGAGACCGTGCAGATGCTTGTCCAACGCGATCGCGTCGTCGAGCGAGTCGACGCTGAAACCGTGCTCGGCGAGGCCGGGAATGTTGGGGCGGAACAGGCGGCTGCCGGTGGCGATCACCAGGCGGTCGTAGGACAGGGTTTTCTTTGTGCCTTTTGCAGTCGTGACCTGCACCGTCCGTGCCTCGGTGTTGACGGTCTCGGCGCTGCCCTGGATGTAGTCGACGTCGATCGCCCTGAGGACGTCGAGCAGCGGCGCCGTCAGGGTTTCCGGCTTCGGCTCATAGAGCCGCGGGCGGACCACCAGCGTCGGCTCCGGCGCGATCAGCGCGATCTCGAGATCTTCGGGGGAGGCGCCCTGGATGTCGCGCAGGCGGGCGGCGGAGAGGGCGGCGTACATGCCGGCGAAGCCGGCGCCAATGATGAGCAGTCGCATGTGGTTCACTCCTGAGTTGGTTCTGGATCGGGTTGGTTTGCGCGCGGCATCGCCGCCGCTCGATGCGAGCGGAGCCGTTGCGGTCGACGATGACGCAGAGAGGTAAGACGGAGACGGCCGGGCCGTTACGGCGCGGTGCAGTTCGGTAGCGAAGACAAGAGCGCGGGGCCTTCACAGGCGGCGCGGCAGCTTCGCGGGCCCAACGGCCAGCCGCGCAGGGCGACCGGCATCGTCGGTCTGTTGGGCCAGCTACGATCAATCAGGATCGACGTCGCGTGGCTGGCGCCTTGCGCGATCTGTGCCGGCGCTTCCTCGGCTGTCGGCGAGGTGAAGCGCACGGTCAGGGAGAGCCCGTACACGAGCGCTGTCGAGACGGCTTTCCGTCGTGGTGCAATCGCAAGAGATTTCCAGTCCATCGTTCGTCTCCGTCCGCGTGGTGCGATGCTGCAATGTCTAGCGAACCAGATCGTCGACTGCCCCAGAGCGATTGCCGTCGCTATCGCGCGATTGCTGTCAACGGACGCGCCTGCGCCAATCACTCGGCGTTTCGCCCATCAGCTTCTTGAAGGCGGCGGCGAAGGCGGTCTGGGAGGAATAGCCAAGGGTCGCAGCGATCGAGGCCATTGTTTCATCGCTCTCCCGGAGCATGTTCATGGCCTGCTCGAGCCGGTGCTGGCGCAGCCAGCCGTGCGGCGAAAGCCCGGTGCTCTCCTTGAAGGCGCGGCAGAAATGGAAGCGCGACAGGCCGGCATCGGACGCAAGCGCCGAGAGCGAGACGTCCGCATCGCTGTCCGAACGCAGGCGCTCGATCGCCCGGCGCAGGATCGCCGGTGAAAGCCCGCCGATGATCGGCTGCGGCGTGGCCGCAACGCCGGCGTGGGCGGCGAGCAGGCGCGTGGCGAGAAGATCGGTCAATTGCTGCCTGAACAGCGTGTCCAGTGCGGCGCTGCCGTCGAGTGCGTCGGCAGCGCTCAGCAGAAGACGGGACGTGATGGCGTCGGGATGACCGGTTCTCTCCAGCAGATCGTCAGGGCCTGCCGTGTTGGCCTCATCGGCGATCCGCAGCAGCGTCCGCTGCGGAAGATAGAGCTGAACGACATGCATGGGCCGGTGAATGTCCCATCGCGACGTCGAGCCCGCCGGGATGATCGTCACGACGCCTGGACGCGCTGTGCTGATGGCGGCCGATTTGCCGCTGCGCCGCTCCAGCGCCTGCGAGCCGACGGGATATGTCATGATGACGTGATCGGCCATGGGTTCGACCACGTCGTGCAACGGCTCGTGCTTCCAATAGGCGATGGCGCCGCTCTGGGAATCGGAGGCCATGCGAAGCGGCTGCGTCTTGAGCACCCGCGCCATCTCCGCGTCGGCGGCGCGCAGTTCGGGCGTCGAGCCGTCGTTGGGCTGTGCGGATGGTGGTGACGGCAAGCCCTTGTGCGAGGGATCGCGCATGAGTGCGGTGCTCCCGGTCATTTCATGGAATCTCCTGATCGCATCGAGCTTCAAATCAGGCGCCCGTATCTGTACGGGTCGGCGCGTGTTCTATGCGGTGCAAGGACGAAGCGTCTTTCCTGAAGCGGCCGTGCTTTGTCCGATCCTGCTTCGGGCAGGACGCGTGATTTCGTAAACGCACGCTGGGCGGGCTGCGCTGATATGGAATGGAGACGCGGGTAGACGACTTTCGACAAAGCCTGTGGCAAGCCGCCACACGTCTATCTCACGGGCAAGTCAGGAAAACTGCTCGATTGCCGATGACGTGCCTCAACTTGCGGCAAAGCGCGCGAGTGCCTCGAGATTGATCTCGATGCCGAGCCCCGGACCGTCGGGGATTCGCACGACGCCCTTGGCATGCTCGATCGGCTCTTTCAGGATCGCCTGCCGGATCGGATGTTCGGTGCGGTCGAATTCCAGCATCGGCTCGAGCGGCGCGAGCGAGGTCGGCGTGTGCGAGGGCAGCACCGCGAGAAGCTGCAGCGAGGCGGCGATCGCTACACCGGTGCCCCAGACATGCGGATTATAGCGAATGCCGAAGGCTTCGCTCATGTCGGCGATCTTCTTGCATTCGGAGAGGCCGCCGGCCGCGCAGGTGTCGGGCTGGGCGATATCGAGCGCATGCGAGGCGAACAGGTCGCGGAAGCCGAAGCGGGTGAATTCGCATTCGCCGCCGGCGACGGGGATCGTGAGCGCGGATTTCACCGCGCGATAGCCGGCGACGTCCTCGGGCGGCACCGGCTCTTCGAACCATCCGATGTCGCAGGGTTCGATCAGGCGGCCAAGCCGGATCGCCGCGACCGCGTCATAGGCATGGTTCGCATCGGCCATCAGCGCGACATCGCCGCCGATCGCCTCGCGCACCGCGCGCGTGACCGCAGCGTCCTCTTCGATGCCGAAGCCGACCTTCAGCTTCACGGCGCGAAATCCCTCCGCGACATAACCGGCCGCTTCCTCCGGCAGATATTTGAGCGGGTCGCCCGATTTGCGCCGGTAGAGCCCGGTCGCATAGGCCTGCACTTCGCGCCGCGCCGCGCCGCCAAGAAGCTGATGCGCGGGCACGCCAAAATGCTTGCCCTTGATATCCCACAGCGCGATGTCGATGCCGCTCAGCCCCTGGATCACGATGCCCTTCTGGCCGTGATCGCGCAGGCGCGCGTAGATCGTTTGCCACAAAACGTCGGTGCGCAGCGGGTCCTCACCGATCAGCCACGATGCGACACTATTGACCACAGAAGCCGTCATCCGCGCCGGCCCATAGCACTCCCCCCAGCCGGTCAGCCCCGCATCGGTCTCGATCTCGACCAGCATGGCAGTGCGGGTGTCGTACCAGGCGCGCGAATAGGCGAAGGGCTGCGAGAGCCTGGCTTCGAGGATGTGCGTGCGAATGTTGATGATCTTCATCGCTAGTCCCCTCGTCTATTGCGCCTCGTCCAAGGTCCAGGTCACCGTGCAGACGACGCCGCGCGGCAGGAAATCGACGGTCGCCTCGCCGCCGAGCTGGTCGCGGGCGCTGCGTTCGATCAGGCGCGAGCCGAAGCCGCGTCGCACCGGCTCCGTCACCGGCGGTCCGCCGATCTCGGTCCAGATCAGCCGCAGCCGTGGCTTCGGCGTGTCGGCGATGACGTCCCACTCCAGCGTCACCCGTCCGGTCTCGTTGGAGAGCGCGCCGTATTTCGCGGCGTTGGTGGCGATCTCGTGCACGATCATCGACAGCACCAAGGCAAGCCGCGGCGACAGCGGCACCGCTGGTCCGCTGATCCGGATGCGGTCGGGCGCATTGAGCAGGAAGGGCTGCAGCGCACGCGCGACGACGTCCTTCAGCTCGGAGCCCGCCCATTTCTCCTGACTGAGCAGATTATGCGCCTCCGCAAGTGCGCCGAGCCGTCCCTCGAATTTGGCGCGCTCGTCGCGGCTCGCGCTGCGGAAGGTCTGCACCGCGATGGCCTGCATCAAGGCCAGCGTGTTCTTGACGCGGTGGTTGAGCTCCTCGATCAGGAGATCGTGCAGCATCTCGCCGCGCGCGATCGTAGTTGCCATCCGCACTGCGAAGGTGAGGCCGACCAGCAGCAGGATGCCGCCGATCAGGCTGGTGATGGCGATGTTGCGCCAGAGCGGTGCGATCAGCGAGCTTTCGGGCACGCCCGCAGCCACCGTCCAGGCCGTGAGTTGCGACCGGGTGTAAGCGGACGCGAGCGCGACGCCATCGAGCGATATCGACGAGAGCGTCGCCTCGGGTGCGCGAAACATCTCCACGTAGAGCGAGGGCGAGGCGCGCTTGCCGAATGTCTCGCCGGGATTCGGCACGCGTGCGAACACGGTGCCCTTGGCGTCGAGCAGGGACACCGTCCATTGCTGGTCGGGCCGCTGCTTCTCGACCATCTCCTGGAAGATGCTGACCGGCGGACTGAAGCAGAGGTCGTAGATCACCTCGCCGTTGCGAAACACCGGCACTTCGACGGTCAGAACCTGCCGTCCATTGAGTGCGCCGGTGAACAGATCGGAATATTGCGGCGCCCTGGTCGCGAACACCTTCTCGACGATCTCGAGATTGCCCCGCGGCGGCAGGCTCGCGATGTCCTCCGTCGACGAGGAGAACAGCAGGCGGCCCTTGTGGTCGGAGATCAGCAACAGGCCGCCTTTGCCGTACTGGTCGAGAAAGCCGAGCGCGATGCGGCGGAAATTCGTGAAGTCGTCGTTGCGCAGCGAGTTCGTCAGCGCGAGCACCTGCAGGCTGCCGGTCATCCGCTGCACCTCGGAATCCAGCACCAGGCGCATGCTGCGCACGTTCTCCAGCACGCGGCGGGCCGCGTCGCTGCGATCCTGCTTGTAATGGTAGAACGCGATGCCGACCGCGAACACGATCATGGGCAGCGTCGTTCCCGCGACCAGGAGAGCGAGCCGGACCGGCAAAGTGAGCTTGGACAAACGCGGACGTCCCGGTTCCGGCGACGGCGCCGGATTATGATTTTGCGGAGAACCATATGGGCAGGACCTGCACCGCGCCATGATTTTCGCATGCGGCGAGAGGTCCGAAAGAGTTTTGCAGCGCAGTGCGGAAAGGCCTGCGCCTCAGCTCATGCTGATTGCGGTCAGCAGGAGGCACATGGCGTAGACGGCCGCCAGGCTCAACCCGGCGATCCGGGCCTCTCGATGCGATGTCATGCGGGCAGTTCCGGCAAGGGCGGCCGCCGTCACAGCGGCCGCCCGTCCGTCAGGTCCTGATCAATCGATTTCCTGAACGACAGTCCGCGTGCCGGGATCCACCAGCATCACGCGCTCGCCGGAATAGATATAGCGATACTGCGTCAGCGACGGGCCCCAGTCGGCCGGCACGGCTTCGAGCTCGACATCGGTCGGAACCGTCGCGCCGACGACGATCTTCTCCTTGGTCGTGACCGGGCGCAGATGATGCTCGGTGACGTAGGATTTGATCCGGGTGCGGTACTGCGGCTCGATCTGTACCGCGGCGGCATGACCGGTTCCGGTGGTGGTGGTCACGGTAGATTGCGCGAACGCGCCGGTCGAGATCATCAGTGTCGCGGCGGAAAGCAGAAACAGCTTTTTCATGTTGTCCTCCTCGGAACGATAAGCGCGGCGTCAACCTCTCATCTCGGACAGCGTTCCTGCTGCTTAGGAACAAATTGCTAGATTTTCCCGTTCGTGAATCGACCGGGCGCGGAACGCCCGGCAATTGGAGGAGGAGAGTATGAAGCTGAGGATCGCAACCGCAGCGCTGATGGTTGCTGCGTTTTCCATGCCGGCGTTCGCGGCCGACGAGTTCTACGTCGTCCAGGACGTCAAGACCAAGAAGTGCACGATCGTGGACAAGAGGCCGACGGATACATCCATGACCGTCGTCAGCCCGTCAGGCACGATCTACAAATCGCGCGCCGAGGCTGAAAGCGGCATGAAGACCGTCAAGGTCTGCACGTCGAACTGAGGAGGACGGCAATGCCAGTTCTGATTCTGTGGGCCGTGCCGGCCGTGCTGGTGATCGGCGGCGGCATCTACCTGATCGGTCATCTCCACTAGGCCGCAACGACAATGGGCCCCACGATGACGTGGAGCCCATTGCAACAAATGTTAGGAAGCTCAGAGATTGCTCTCGGTGATCGCCGCATAGACCATGCTGCGCAGCTCGCGGCGGAGCGGATAGGCGCTCGACGGCAGAACCTGCGTCATGAAGATGGTGATCAGCTCCTCGGCCGGATCGATCCAGAACGAGGTGGTGGCCGCGCCGCCCCAATTATATTCGCCGGGGCTGCCGGCGATCAGCGTCTCGGCCGGGCGCGTGGTCACGGCGAAGCCGAGGCCGAAGCCGATGCCGTTATAGGCCGCCTCCGAGAACAGCGAGCGTGACACTTCAGGCAGCGCGCGGCCGCCCGGAATGTGGTTGCTCGTCATCAAGGCCAGCGTCTTCGGACCGATCAGCCTGACGCCGCCGAGCTCGCCGCCGTTGAGCAGGGCGCGGCAGAAGGTGAGATAGTCGGCCACGGTCGAGCACAGTCCGCCGCCGCCGGAGATGAAGGCGGGCGGGGTGAGGAACGAGCTCGTGGCCGGATCGTCCTGGAGCGTCAGCCCCTTGCGGCGCTGGCCGGCATGGAAGGTCATGCCGCCACCGGGATCGGCCGAATAGCAGGCTGCGAAACGATGCGCTTTCGAGGCCGGCACGTGAAAATCGGTGTCGGTCATGCCGAGCGGATCGAGAATGCGCTGCTTGAGGAACTGTTCGAACGGCATTCCCGAGATCTTGCCGACGAGATAGCCGACCACGTCGGTTGCGACCGAATAGTTCCAGGCCTCGCCCGGCGAGAACTCAAGCGGGATCTTTGCCAGGCCTTCGATCATGCTCTGGAGCGTGCCTGATTTCTCGACCTCGCCGATCTTTTCGCTGCGATAGGCGGCGTCGACATTGGAGCGCTGCTGGAAGCCGTAGGTGAGGCCGGCGGTGTGACGCAAGAGGTCGACGATCAGCATCGGCCGGGACGGCGGCCGGGTCAGGAAGGCCGGGGCGGTGCCGGCGATGAACACGCCGAGATCCTTCCACTCCGGAATGTATTTGGCGACCGGCTCGTCGATCGCGACGAGGCCTTCCTCGACCAGCATCATGAAGGCGACGCTGGTGAGCGGCTTGGTCATGGAATAGATGCGGTAGATGGTGTCGTCCTTGACCGGCGCCTTGCGCTCGACGTCGGCAAAGCCCTGCACCGAACTGTGGGCGATCTTGCCGCGGCGAAAGACCAGCAGATGCGTGCCCGGGAAGCGGCCGGCATCGATGTACCGGTTCTTCAGGTGCGCATCGACGCGGTCGAGCGCGGCCTTGGACATGCCGACGGATTCGGGCGAGGCGGGGGCAGGGGCGAGCATCAGTTCCTCCGGGCAGTTTCTCGAAAAGGTGATAGCCAAATGGCGGCCTCATTCCAAGCCGGTCGCGCTTAACGCGAGGCCGCCCGTTGGTGTAGTCTCCAGTCTGGAACGCCTCCAGGGCGACCCAAGGGAGACCCAAGGGATCCCGGCGGGGCCAACGAGAAAACGCAGGGCAAACGCACCATGACCCAGTTCAACGAGACCGAACTCACCGAAGCCGTCGTCAGCAGCTTCGATCAGACGCCCAACCCGCGGGCGAAATTCCTGCTCCAGGAATTGGTGAAGTCGCTGCACGATTACGTGAGCAAGACCGGTCTCACCTTCGAGGAATGGGAGTATGCGATCGACTTCCTGACCCGCACCGGCCAGAAATGCACCGACACCCGCCAGGAGTTCATCCTGCTGTCCGACGTGCTCGGCGTTTCCATGCTGGTCGACGCGGTCAACCACCGGGACCGCGACGGCGCCACCGAGACCACGGTGCTCGGGCCGTTCTATGTCGGCGAGCACAAGGTGACCGCGCACGGCACCGACATCTCCCCGAACAATCTCACGGGCGAGCGGATGTTCGTGCAGAGTCGCGTCACCGACCTGAAGGGCAAGCCGCTCGCGAATGTCCCCGTCGACGTCTGGCATGCCGATGATGACGGCTTCTATGATTCACAGAAGGCCAATTATGACGAGGTGGGCGCCTCGGCGCGGGCGCGCTTCATCACCGACAGCGACGGCCGCTTCTTCTTCCGCACGATATTGCCGTGCAGCTACCCGATCCCGACCGATGGCCCCGTCGGCGAGATGATCGTGCAGACCAACCGGCATCCGATGCGCCCGGCGCATGTTCACTTCCTGGTCAATGCGAAGGGCTATGAGCCGCTGATCACCCACGTCTTCATGGACGGCGACAAATATCTCGATTCCGACGTCGTGTTCGGGGTCAAGGACGAACTCGTCGCCAAGGTCGAGCCGCGCAACGATGCGGCGATGCCCGATGGCACCAAGGCGAGCGGGCAGTGGCACCTGATGACTTACGAATTCCACCTCAAGCCCGGCGGCGGCATGGCGCCGAAACCGCTGGGGACGAAGGCGGCGGAGCCGGCGTGAGCGCGCGCTGCTTTGGCTATCGCAGCCGAAGCACTGCAAGCAGCACGATCACGACGCAGGCCAGCATCGCCGTGGTCAGCTTCCAGAACAGCAGCGGGTTGCGCTCCAGCAGGGGCGTGGTCCGCGTGGCAAGATAGGCCGGATTGGGATTTCTGAGCTCGAAGACGAACTCGGAAAGATCTTCGTGGCGCTTGTAGGGATCGGGATGCAGTGCCTTCCTCAGCGCGCCGTCGATCCAGCCGGGGATGCCGCGCTCGGCGTCGATCGCGGGACGGTATTGCAATTTCCACGCGTCCGATTTGCCCCGAATTTTGGCAAGCTGGGCGCCGTAGGGAAGATGTCCGGTGAGCATGTGGTAACAGATCGCCGCCAGTGAAAACATGTCGGAGCGGGGCGATCCGCCTTCGCCGAGGAAATACTCCGGCGCGGTGTACTGGACCGTGCCGAGGATCTCCGCGTCGGCCGCTCCAGGCGCAGCCTCAGCGACGCCCGCGACCCTGACCGAGCCGAAGTCGATGATCTTCGCGGTGCCGGTCTTGTCGAGCAGGACATTGTCGGGCCTGAGGTCCTGGTGCAGCATCTCCATGCGGTGGAAGGCGCGCAGTCCGGTGGCGATCTGCTCGACGATCCTGCGGACCGTCTCCAGATCCGGGCGCGGATTGTCCAGCATCCACTGCCGCAGCGTCTGGCCCTCGACGAACTCGGTCGCGACATAGAGATAGTTGCGCCGGGTCGATCGCGTTCGCGGCTTGAGCACGTACGGACTGTCGATCCGCCGCGCGATCCACTCCTCCATCAGGAAGCGCTTCAGATAGGCCTGATTGTCGCGCAGGTCGATCGACGGAATCTTGAGCGCGACCGCTTCCTCGGTGTCCGCATCGACGGCGAGATAGATGTGACTGCGGCTGCTGCCGTGGATCTCCCGGATGATCCGGTAGCCATCGAACATCGCCCGAGGCTCAAGCAGCGGCGGCAGCGGCAGCGCGGAGGCCTGATCGAACACGCCGGATTCCTGCTCCGGCACCGCATCGATCCGCAGGATCTGCACCGTGATGTTGTCGTCGCTGCCGCGCCGATAGGCTTCCTCGACGATGGCTTTTGCAGCGTTGTCGAGCTCGCTTGCATGCTCATCGATGGCACTCGTGACGAACCGCGGATCGACGAATTCATAGGCGCCGTCGGTCGCCAGCAGGAAGGTGTCGCCGGCCTGGATCTCGACGGTCTGGTAGTCGATCTCGAGCTGCGGATTGATGCCGAGCGCCCGGCCGAGATAGGTCTGCTCCGACGACACGATGATCCGGTGATCGTCGGTCAGTTGTTCGAGCGCCTTGCCGGCGACACGGTAGATGCGGCAGTCGCCGACATGGAAGATGTGCGCGGTGGTCGCCTTGATGACCATGGCGCTGAGCGTGCAGACATAGCCCTTGTCGCGGTCATAGGCATATTGGCTCTTGCACGTCTGCGCGTGCAGCCAGGAATTGGTCGCCTCCAGCACACGCCGGGCGGAGGTCTTCACCGTCCAGGATTCCGACGTGCAGTAATAGTCCATCAGGAAGCTCTTGACCGCCGACTCGCTGGCGATCTGGCTCACCGTGCTGCTGGAGATGCCGTCGGCGAGCACGGCCGCGATGCCCTTGAGGCTGAGCAGCGGCTCTTCCGGAATCAGGACGCCGTGAAAATCCTGGTTGACGGGCTTGCAGCCCCTGTCGGAGTGCTGGCCGATCGAAATCAGGAGACCGCGGGTCATCGTCGTCACCAGGGCAAAGAGAGCCTCACCCTGGTCGGGCGAGGCTCCCCTGTCGAGAGTCTTCGATCAGGCCGCGACGCGGGGCGGCGTGGCCTTGCCGGCCTGGCGCTTCGGCTGGGTCATGACATGCGTGGCGTAGAGGGTCATGCCGGTGAAGGCGAGGCCGCCGACGAGGTTGCCGAGCACGGTCGGGATCTCGTTCCAGATCAGATAGTCCATGATCGAGAATTTCCCGTGCAGCATGAGGCCCGACGGGAACAGGAACATGTTCACCACCGAGTGCTCGAACACCATGTAGAAGAACACCAGGATCGGCATCCACATCGCAATGACCTTGCCGGGGACCGAGGTCGAGATCATGGCGCCGACGACGCCGGTCGAGACCATCCAGTTGCAGAGCATGCCGCGCATGAACAGCGTCGCCATGCCGGCCGCGCCGTGCGCAGCATAGCCCAGCGTTCGGCCCTCGCCGATATTGCCGATGGCGGTGCCGATCTTGTCGGGGTCCTGCGTGAAGCCGAAGGTCGTGACGAAGGCCATCATGAAGGCGACGGTGAAGGCGCCGGCGAAATTGCCGACGAAGACGAGGCCCCAGTTGCGCAGCACGCCGCTGAAGGTGACGCCCGGGCGCTTATCGATCAAGGCGAGCGGTGAGAGCACGAACACGCCGGTCAGGAGGTCGAAGCCCAGGAGATAGAGCATGACGAAGCCGACCGGAAACAGCAGCGCGCCGACCAGCGGCTGGCCGGTGTTCACGTTGATGGTGACGGCAAACCAGGCGGCGAGGGCGAGGATGGCGCCGGCCATGTAGGCCCGGATGATGGTATCCCGGGTGGACATGAAGATCTTGGACTCGCCTGCATCCACCATCTTGGTGACGAATTCCGAAGGCGCGAGATACGACATCAATGGTTCCTTTTGCTTCGTAAGTGGGATCGACGCGCCCGAGAGAGCGCGGCTGAACGTCATTGGCCGTGCGGGCTGGCCGGCCGCGCACGAGGGCTATGGAATGTCTGGAAGCCTTGGGAATCGCGTCACGAGGACTGAGCCGGGAAGGGCCGCGAAGCAGTTGAGCTTCCGGGATGCGGCCGCCAGAGGCCGCAACAATGCGGCGAGCCGCAGTCTTCGTTGACGCCAACAGAGAAGCAAGTTGCGTGCCGTCGATGTGCGTCGGGAAAGGCGAATGATATCAATCGGATGAAGGCTGTCTCGTCCCGCCCTTTGCGGTCCCTGCGGCTTGTTGGTTAGGCGGCTGCATAAGATTTGTGCGCCGCACACGGAATGGGCAGGTCGCAAATTTCGCGTGCTCCGCACGTCTGCGACGGACTGGCGCGGAGCGTATAACTAATTGATTTCAAGTCATTTTCGGCGATGGCAGGCTTGGCATGAAGCTTGAATAGTTCCAAGCCGACGCCATTGAAGCCGTCCCGCGAGACTTCTCATCCGAATTTGCTGACGCCACCAGACGGGGGTCCCCCCGTCGCGCGTCCGCATGCGCCTTTTTTGGGCGTCACGGACGGACGGGCTGCTCGTGCGCACTGACGCAATCATTCGCAACGACGCACAAAGGACGACACCACCCATGACCAAGCGCATTCGCCGGCCCTCGGATAATGTCCTCAGCCGCCGTCAATTGTTGAAGGCCACTGGTTCTACCGCCGCTCTTCTCGCCGCCGCCAAGCTCAATTTCCCCGCAGGCGCTTTCGCGCAGGATGCAGGCCCCGAGGTCAAGGGCGCCAAGCTCGGTTTCATCGCGCTGAGCGATGCCGGCCCGCTCTTCGTCGCCAAGGACAAGGGCCTGTTCGCCAAATACGGCATGCCCGATGTCGACGTGCAGAAGCAGGCCTCCTGGGGCACGACGCGTGACAATCTCGTGCTCGGCTCCGAGGGCAACGGCATCGACGGCGCGCACATCCTCACCCCGATGCCGTATCTGATCTCGGCCGGCAAGGTGACGCAGAACAACCAGCCCACGCCGATGTACATCCTGGCGCGGCTCAATCTCGACAGCCAGTGCATCTCCGTTGCCAACGAATATGCCGACCTGAAGCTCGGCGTCGACGCATCTCCGTTCAAGGCGGCTCTGGAAAAAAAGAAGGCCTCCGGCAAGTCGGTGAAGGCGGCGATGACCTTCCCCGGCGGTACGCATGATCTCTGGATCCGCTACTGGCTCGCTGCCGGCGGCATCGATCCCGACAAGGACATCGAGACCATCGTTGTGCCGCCGCCGCAGATGGTGGCCAACATGAAGGTCGGCACCATGGATTGCTTCTGCGTCGGTGAGCCCTGGAACCTGCAACTGATCCACCAGAACATCGGCTACACCGCGGTCAACACCGGTGAGCTCTGGAACAAACATCCGGAAAAATCCTTCGGCATGCGCGCTGCGTTCGTGGACAAATATCCGAAGGCGGCGAAGGCGCTCCTGATGGCGGTGATGGAAGCCCAGCAATGGTCCGACAAGGCCGAGAATAAGGCCGAGCTCGCCGCCATCATGGGCAAGCGGCAGTGGATGAACTGTCCGGTCGAGGACGTGCTCGACCGCACCGCGGGCAAGTTCGACTACGGCATCCCCGGCAAGGTGGTCGAGAACTCGCCGCACATCATGAAGTACTGGCGCGACTTCGCCTCCTATCCGTTCCAGAGCCACGACCTCTGGTTCCTCACCGAGGACATCCGCTGGGGCAAGTACGAGGCGAATTTCGACACCAAGGCGCTGATCGCCAAGGTCAACCGCGAGGACATGTGGCGCGATGCGGCCAAGACGCTCGGTGTTTCCGCTGCCGAGATCCCGGCCTCGACCTCGCGCGGCAAGGAGACCTTCTTCGACGGCAAGGTGTTCGATCCTGAAAATCCGGCTGCCTATCTGAAGTCGCTCGCGATCAAGCGCGTCGAAGTCTGATCGAGCCCTGCGGCCGCCGCGAGGCGGCCGCATCGTCCTTGGGAAGCCGGAGAGATATTGCGATGAACATGCCTGCCACGAAGATTGAGGTTGAGACTGCGGCGCCCGCGGCCGTCGCCGCGCCTGTTGTCGCGATGACGCCGAAGCGGCCGCCGCGCAGCGAGGCCTACGCACGCATGGCACGGGAGACCGCGGTGCGCGTGATCCCGCCGCTGGTCGTGATCGCGCTGCTGACGCTGGTGTGGGAGCTGGTCTGCCGCCGCGCCGGCTCGGCGCTGCCGCCGCCGTCGAAAGTGTTCAAGGACACCAAGGAGCTGATCCTCGATCCGTTCTTCGACCATGGCGGTATCGACAAGGGCCTGTTCTGGCATCTCTCGGCCAGTCTCCAGCGCGTCGCGCTCGGCTATTCGCTGTCCGCGATCGCCGGCATCGCGCTCGGCGTGCTGGTCGGGCAGTCGGTCTGGGCGATGCGCGGGCTCGATCCGCTGTTCCAGGTGCTGCGCACCATTCCGCCGCTGGCCTGGCTGCCGCTCTCGCTCGCTGCTTTCCGCGACGGCCAGCCCTCGGCGATCTTCGTCATCTTCATCACCTCGATCTGGCCGATCATCATCAACACCGCGGTCGGCATCCGCAACATCCCGCAGGACTATCGCAACGTCGCCGCGGTGGTGCAGCTCAATCCGCTCGAATTCTTCGGCAAGATCATGATCCCGGCGGCAGCGCCCTACATCTTCACCGGCCTTCGCATCGGCATCGGCCTGTCCTGGCTCGCGATCGTCGCGGCCGAAATGCTGATCGGCGGTGTCGGCATCGGCTTCTTCATCTGGGACGCCTGGAACTCCTCGCATATCAGCGAGATCATCCTGGCGCTGTTTTATGTCGGCATCGTCGGCTTCGTGCTCGATCGCCTGATCGCGGGCCTCGGCAAGATCGTCACCCGCGGCACCGCCACAAGCTAACGGGGAAGGGACACATGACCGCCTATCTGAAGCTCGACCACATCGACAAGATCTTCACCCGCGGCGCCGCCACCACGGAGGTGTTGAAGGACATCAACTTGACCATCGAGAAGGGACAATACGTCTCGATCATCGGCCATTCCGGCTGCGGCAAGTCGACCCTGCTCAACATCATCGCGGGATTGACCACCGCCTCGACCGGCGGCGTGCTGCTGGAGAACCGCGAGGTCAACTCGCCAGGTCCCGACCGCGCTGTGGTGTTCCAGAACCACAGCCTGCTGCCGTGGCTCACCGTGTATGAGAACGTCAAGCTCGGCGTCGACAAGGTCTTTGCCAAGTCCAAGACGAAGGCCGAGCGCGACGCTTGGGTGATGCACAATCTCAACCTGGTGCAGATGGCCCATGCCAGGGACAAGCGCCCGTCCGAAATCTCCGGCGGCATGAAGCAGCGCGTCGGTATCGCGCGGGCGCTGGCGATGGAGCCGAAAGTGCTGCTGCTGGATGAGCCGTTCGGCGCGCTCGACGCGCTGACCCGCGCTCACTTGCAGGATTCGGTGATGGCGCTGCATCAGAAGCTCGGCAACACGATCCTGATGATTACCCACGACGTCGACGAAGCGGTGCTGCTGTCCGACCGCATCGTGATGATGACGAACGGGCCGAGCGCGCGGATCGGTGAGGTGCTGGAGGTGCCGCTCGCGCGGCCGCGCAAGCGGCTCGAGCTTGCCACCAACACCACCTACTTGAAGTGCCGGCAGCGCGTGCTCGAATTCCTCTATGAGCGTCACCGCTTCGTCGAGGCTGCGTAAACGCGTCGTTAACGCGTGGCAACGTTGCGCCTAATTTGGGATCACGAAGCTCAATCCTTGTGCGCCGCACAGGGATTGAGCGAATCGCAAAATTTGCGTGCGAAACAGCCCTGCAAAAATTTCGGGCAATTCGAATAAGCTGCTGAATTCCCTGTATTTCCCGATCGCGGCGAGTTGGCACGGAAGTTGAATTACCTTGTCCGACGCCAACGACGACGTCCCTCAACATCATCAATCAGCATCGTGAACTCGCCACCGGGGCTTGGCCTCGGAGCGCGCCTCCGTGGCCGGAGGCAGAGCCTGCAACGACGCAGCGGTGAGCCTGGAAGGGATAAGCAATGACGAAGAGTCCGGCTCTAAATAAGACTTGGATTTCTGACTGGCGCCCCGAAGATAAGGCGTTCTGGAATGCGGGCGGTAAAGCCATCGCCCGGCGTAACCTGATCTGGTCGATCGTTGCCGAGCATATCGGCTTCTCGGTGTGGCTGATCTGGAGCATCGTCACCACCAAGCTGCCGCAGGCAGGCTTCCATTACACCACCGACCAGCTGTTCCAGCTCGTCGCGGTGCCGGGGCTGATCGGCGCATTGATGCGCTTCCCCTACACCTTCGCGGTCACGACCTTCGGCGGCCGCAACTGGACCATTCTCAGCGCGGCGATCCTGTTCATCCCGACGCTGTCGCTCGCCTATTTCGTGAGCCAGCCCGATACGCCGTTCTGGCTGATGCTGCTGGTGGCCTCGACCGCCGGCCTTGGCGGCGGCAATTTCGCCTCCAGCATGACCAACATCTCCTTCTTCTTCCCCGACCGGATGAAGGGCTGGGCGCTCGGTCTCAATGCGGCCGGCGGCAATATCGGCGTCTCCAGTGTGCAGCTGCTGACCCCGATCCTGATGACGCTCGCGGTCTTCAATCTGTTCCAGGCCACGCCCGTCGACGGCATCTTCCTTCAGAACGCCGGCCTGATGTGGGTGCTGCCGATCGCGATCGCGGTGTTCGGTGCGGTGTTCTTCATGAACAACCTCACCACGGCGAAATCGTCGATCAAGAACCAGCTCGCCGTGGTCAAGCGCAAGCACACCTGGATCATGGCGTATCTCTATATCGGCACGTTCGGATCCTTCATCGGCTATTCCGCGGCGTTTCCGCTGCTGATCAAGACGCAGTTTCCGTCGGTGACGATCTCGATCGCGTTCCTCGGGCCTCTGGTCGGTTCGCTGTCGCGACCGCTCGGCGGCCTGCTCGCCGACAAGATCGGCGGCTCCATCCTAACTTTCTGGAATTTCATCGCGATGGCGGCGGCGACGGTCGGCGTGCTCTACTTCGTCGGGCACAAGGACTTCATCGGCTTCCTGTCGATGTTCCTGGTCCTGTTCGTGACGACGGGCATCGGCAACGGCTCGACCTACCGCATGATCCCCTCGATCTTCCGCGAGCAGAACCTGTTCAAGGTGTGCGGCAAGGGCGATGCGGCACGTGCGGCTGCCCTGAAGACGGCGAGCATCGAGAGCGGTGCGGCGGTCGGCTTCATCGGCGCGGTCGGGGCCGTCGGTGGCTATCTGATCCCGAGCGGCTTCGGCAAGTCGATCGCCATGACCGGCGGCCCGTCGCTCGCGCTCGCGATCTATCTCGCCTTCTACGCCTCCTGCCTCGGCCTGACCTGGTGGTTCTACCTGCGTCGCGGTCCGCAAAGCGAAGGCGCGCCAAGCCTTGCCGAGGCGCGCGTGTAACACTTGGCATGAAACACCCTTCTCTCCGTACGCGGGGAGAAGCCGCTCTGATGACGTTTGACCCATGAACTTTTTCCGCAACGGCGCGGACAAAGGCAGACCGAAACAGACAGGAGACCACCATGACGCCTCAGCAGATCGCCCTCGTGCAGCAGAGCTTTTCCAAGGTCGCACCGATTTCAGAAGCAGCCTCAGGGCTGTTCTACGACCGCTTGTTCGAGGTGGCGCCGTCCGTGCGCGCGATGTTCCCTGAAGACATGACCGAACAGCGCAAGAAGCTGATGGGCATGCTTGCTGCCGTCGTCAGCGGCTTGTCGAACCTCGAGACGATTCTTCCCGCGGCCTCCGCGCTCGCCAAGCGCCACGTCGCCTATGGCGCCAAGGCCGAGCACTACCCTGTGGTCGGCGCGACCCTGCTGTGGACCCTGGAGAAGGGGCTCGGCGAGGCCTGGACGCCCGAGCTTGCCGCCGCCTGGACCGACGCTTACGGCGTGCTGTCCGGCTACATGATTTCCGAGGCCTATGGCGCGCAAGCGCACGCCGCCGAATAGGAGATGCCTTGTGAGCGAACCGCTGGTTATCGTCGGTAACGGTATGGCAGCCGCGCGTCTGGTCGACGAGCTCGCCAAGACCTCGCTCGGCCGCTACGCGGTCGCTGTGATCGGCGAGGAGCCGCGGCTCGCTTACAATCGCGTCCTGCTCTCATCCGTGCTGGCCGGCGAGACCGGCTCGCACGAGATCGAGCTGAGACCTGCGGATTGGTGGCGCCATCGCGGCGTCACCGTGCGCTACGGCTATCGCGTCACCGAGATCGACACCGGCCGCCGCGAGCTCAAGATCGCCGGCGAAGAGAGCATGGAATATTCCAAGCTCGTGCTCGCGACGGGGTCGACGCCGCTGCGGCTCAACGTGCCCGGCGCTGATCTCGCCGGCGTGCACACCTTTCGCGACACGCGGGACGTCGATCTGCTGCTGACGCTTGCGGCCGCCAAGAAGCGCGTCGTCGTGGTCGGCGGCGGCCTGCTCGGACTTGAGGCCGCCTATGGCCTCGCCAAGGCCGGCGCGCCGGTGACGCTGCTGCACCTGATGGACCGGCTGATGGAGCGCCAGCTCGATGGGCCCGCGGCCGATCTGCTCAAGATGCTGGTCGAGCGCAAGGGCATCCGCATCGTCCTCAATGCCTCCACGGCCCGCATTCACGGCGATGGACATGTCGAGGCCGTCGAGCTTGCCGACGGCAGCCGCATCGAGGCCGACGCGGTGATCTTCGCGGCCGGTATCAGGCCGAACATTGCGCTGGCCAAGGAAGCCGGCATTGCTGTCAACCGCGGCATCGTCGTCAACGACGAGATGCAGACGGCATCACCCGACATCTACGCGCTCGGCGAATGCGCCGAGCATCGCGGCACCTGCTATGGCCTGGTCGAGCCCGCCTACGAGCAGGCGCGCGTGCTGGCGCGGCATCTCGCCGGCCGTCCCGCCGCCTATCAGGGCAGCGTAGTCTCGACCAATCTGAAGGTCTCGGGCGTCAGCGTGTTCTCCGCCGGCGACTTCATGGGCGGGGAGGGCAGCGAGAGCCTCGTGCTGTCGGACCGCAGGCGCGGCACCTACAAGAAGCTCGTCATCGCCGACGGCCGGCTCGCCGGCGCCGTGCTGATCGGCGATACCGTCGATGCGCTCTGGTATCTCGAGCTGATCCGCAATCGCGACAAGGTGGCGGCGATCCGCGCCGACATGATGTTCGGCCGCGCGCTCGCGGTTCCTTCCAAGGCGGCCTGAGATGACTGCGATCGACCCGACACTCCGCACCACCAAGACAACCTGTCCCTATTGCGGCGTCGGCTGCGGCGTGCTGGCGACGCCTGACGGCAAGGGCGGCGCCGCGATCGCGGGCGATCCTGATCATCCCGCCAATTTCGGCCGGCTGTGCTCGAAGGGCTCGGCACTCGGCGAGACCGTCGGGCTCGAAAGCCGGCTGCTCTATCCGATGATCCGCTGCAAGGGCGTGCTGGAGCGCGTCGCCTGGAGTGATGCGCTCGATCACGTCGCCCATCGCATGCAGCACATCGTCGCCCGTGACGGCGCCGATGCGGTCGCCTTCTATCTCTCCGGCCAGCTCCTCACCGAGGACTATTACGTCGCCAACAAGCTGATGAAGGGCTTTGTCGGCACCGCGAATGTCGACACCAATTCGCGGCTCTGCATGTCGTCTTCGGTCGCCGGCCATCGCCGCGCCTTCGGCGCCGACACCGTGCCGGGCTGCTACGAGGATCTCGATCAGGCCGATCTGCTGGTCTTCGTCGGCTCGAACGCGGCCTGGTGTCACCCCGTGCTGTTCCAGCGCATGCTGAAGAACCGCGGGGAGCGCGGCGCGCGGATGATCGTGATCGATCCGCGCCGCACCGACACGGCAAGCGACGTCGATCTGTTCCTCGGCCTCAAGCCCGGCACCGACACGGCGCTGTTCTCCGGCCTGTTCGTGCATCTCGCCGACAATGGCGCGCTGGATCAGGATTACATCGCGCAGAACACGAGCGGCTTCGACGACGCGCTGGCGCGCGCGCGCAACATCGCCGGCAGCATCGCCGCGACTGCACTCGCGACGGGACTGTCCGAGCCCGACGTCGCCGCCTTCTTCAAGATGTTCCGCGAGACGGAGCGGGTCGTCACGCTCTATTCGCAGGGCGTCAACCAGTCAGCGCAGGGCACCGACAAGGTCAATGCGATCCTGAACTGCCACCTCGCGACGGGGCGCATCGGCAAGCCCGGTGCTTCGCCGTTCTCGCTGACCGGTCAGCCCAACGCGATGGGCGGCCGCGAGGTTGGCGGTCTTGCCAACCAGCTTGCCGCGCATATGAATTTTACGCCGCCCGACATCGACCGCGTCAGGCGGTTCTGGAAGGCGCCGCGTATCGCTACCCATGAGGGATTGAAGGCGGTTCAGCTGTTCGAGGCAATCAACCGCGGCGAGGTCAAGGCGCTGTGGGTGATGGGCACCAATCCCGCGGTGTCGCTGCCCGATGCGGACTTCGTGCGCGAGGCGCTGAAGAAGCTCGAGCTGTTCGTGGTGTCCGAGAACGTGCTCTCCAACGACACGGTTGAGGCCGGCCCGCATGTGCTGCTGCCTGCGCTTGCCTGGGGCGAGAAGTCGGGCACGGTCACCAACTCCGAGCGCCGCATCTCGCGCCAGCGCTCGTTCCTTCCGGCGCCGGGCGAGGCGCGACCGGACTGGTGGATCCTCAGCGAGACCGCCAAACGTCTCGGCTTCGGCGACAGTTTTAACTACAAATCCGCCGCCGACATTTTTCGTGAGCATGCCGCACTCTCGGCGTTCGAGAACAATGGCAGCCGTGATTTCGATATCGGCGCGCTGTCCGCACTGTCCGACGAAGGCTTCGACGCGTTGAAGCCGGTGCAGTGGCCGCTGCGTGACGGTCAGGCGCCGGGCGAACGGTTCTTCGCAAGCGGCGGCTTTTTCACCAATGACGGCAAGGGCCGCTTCGTCGCGCCCGAGGTGCCGGCACTGCGCAGCGAGACCGGTCCGTCACGTCCCCTCAGGCTCAACACCGGCCGCATACGCGACCAGTGGCACACCATGACGCGCACGGGGCTGAGCCAGCGGCTCGGTGCGCATCTGCCCGAGCCGTTCGTCGAGATCCATCCTGATGACGCCAGCAAATACGGCATCGCCCACGACGGCTTTGCCCGCATGACCACCGATTACGGCCAGTGCATCCTGAAGGTCGTCGTCAGCGCGCGCCAGCAGCGCGGAACGCTGTTCGCGCCGATCCACTGGAGCGCGATGAACGCCTCGCACGGCCGCGTCGGCGCGCTGGTAGCACCGTTCACCGATCCGTTCTCGGGCCAACCGGAGTCGAAGGCGACGCCGGCAGCGATCGCACCCTATGAATACGTCTTCCGCGGCTTTGCGCTGTCGCGCAAAGAACTCGATCTGCCGCCAAACCTGATGTGGACCCGCGTCACGGTGAGCGGTGGCTTCGGCTATCTCTTCGCAGACAATGCCGATCTGCCGCGCTGGCCGGCCTGGCTCGACGGTGTCGCCGGCGAGGACGTCGCCGAATATCGGGACTTCGGCGGCGGTGTCTACCGCGCGGCGTCGTTTGCCGGAGATCGCATCGAGACCTGCCTGTTCGTCGGCCCCGCGCATGACGCGGGCGACTGGGAGGTGGTGAAGAGCCTGTTCGTGGCCGACCACGTCACCGACGATCAGCGCCGCATGTTGCTCTCAGGCAAGTCCAGCGAGGGCGCGGCCTCGACCGGCCCGATCGTCTGCGCCTGCTTCGGCGTCGGCCGCGGCACCATCTGTGACGCCATCGCATCCGGCGCACGCACGGCCACCGAGATCGGCGCAAAGCTCAAGGCCGGCACCAATTGCGGCTCCTGCATCCCCGAGCTGAAGCGCCTGATCGCGACGACGGAAGTCGCGCCGGTGAAAGAGGCCAGGCTGGCTGGGGCGGCGGGGTAGGGCTCCTCTCTTAGCCCGAATGGAGCGCAGCGAAATCCGGGCTACGATTCTTTCGTCATTGCGAGCGCAGCGAAGCAATCCAGGAATTTCTCCGCGGACGCAGCTCTGGATTGCTTCGCTTCGCTCGCAATGATGGCGTGGATGCGGTTTGCTCGACAACCGCTCCCAGGTCTCCGGTGCGTCCATCTCCCCAAGGCAGCCATGACGACTCCCCAATCGACGCGCCTGCGATTGTGCCGTATGTTGCCGCGCTCTCCCTCAACATCCATAAAAACAATGATGTACCTGGAAACGCCGCCGCGCCTGATCGAAACCAAGATCTTCTCCGCCATGCCCGACACGTTCCGCCGCAAGGGCGTACGGACCGATTGGGCCGACGCCAACCGGCCGGGTGTGCCGACCGACAGTTTTATCGAGGGACCGTCCTTCGATAGGGCCGGCAATCTCTACATCGTCGACATTCCCTTCGGCCGCATCTTCCGCATCGCACCTGATGGCGAGTGGTCGCTGGTGATCGAATACGACGGTTGGCCGAACGGGCTGAAGATCGCGGCTGACGGCCGCATCCTGGTCGCCGACTACATGCACGGCATCATGGAGCTCGACGGCAAGGCCGGAAGCATCAAGCCGATCCTCACCGCGCGCAATTCGGAATCCTTCCGCGGCTGCAACGACCTGCATCTCGCTTCCAACGGCGATATCTTTTTCACCGATCAGGGCCAGACCGGCTTGCATGATCCCTCCGGCCGCGTCTACCGGCTGGCACCGAATGGCCGTCTCGATTGCCTGATCGACACCGGCATCAGTCCGAACGGCCTGGTGCTCGATCCCAGCGAGAGCGTGCTGTTCGTCGCCATGACGCGCGACAACGCCGTGTGGCGGCTGCCCTTCATGAAGGATGGCAGTGTCTCCAAGGTCGGCCGGTTCTGCTCGCTGTTCGGCACATCAGGCCCTGACGGCATGACGATGGATGCGGCGGGACGGCTGTTCGTCGGCCATGCCTCGCTCGGCCACGTCTTCGTGTTCGCGCCGAACGGCGAGCTGATCGCGCGGATCAAGTCGTGCGCGGGACCGAACTGCACCAACGTCGCGGTCGGTGGCGCGAAGAAGGATCGGCTCTATATCACGGAGTCTGCGACCGGCAGTGTGCTGGTCGCCGACATCAGCGGATCGAACTCTTGAGCTTGAGCACAGTTGCCTGAGTGAAAGAGTGGCATCGGAGCGAACATGAACACAAAACCCTTCGGCAAGACCGGCGCCAATGTCTCCGTGATCGGGCAGGGCACCTGGTATCTCGATCACGGCGATCGCAGGCGCGCAATCGCGGCGCTGCAGCGCGGGCTCGATCTCGGCATGACGCATATCGACACCGCTGAAATGTATGGCGATGCCGAACTTGTCATTGCGGATGCGATCGCGGGCCGCCGCGATGAAGTGTTCCTGGTGTCAAAGGTGCTGCCGAGCAACGCCTCGCGCCGTGGCACCATCACGGCCTGCGAACGCTCGCTGAAGCGGCTGAAGACGGATCGGCTTGATTGCTATCTGCTGCACTGGCGCGGATCGTATGACCTTGAAGACACTGTCGCTGCATTCGAGGAACTGGTGAAATCAGGCAAGATCAAGTCCTGGGGCGTCTCCAATTTCGACGCCGACGATCTCGACGATATTCTCGATGTGTCCGGCGAAGGCAGGATCGCCTGCAATCAGGTGCTCTATCATCTCAAGGAACGCGCGATCGAGCATGCGGTGATCCCGTGGTGCGAGCGGCAGGGTGTCGCTGTGGTCGCTTATTCGCCGTTCGGGCACGATGATTTTCCCGATGAACGCAGCAAGGGCGGCGCGGTGCTGGCGCGCATCGCGGAGGCGCGTCGCGCGACACCGCGTCAGGTCGCACTGAGCTTCCTCACCCGTGCGACTACGGTGTTCACGATCCCGAAGGCCTCGTCCGCGGAACATGCCGGCGAAAATGCGGCCGCTGGTGATCTCGTGCTGACGAAAGAGGAGATTTCGGCGCTGGATGCGGCGTTTCCGCGCGGCCCGAAGCCGCGCGGTCTGCCCATGCTGTAGTGCAGCAAACCGCGCTTTATTCGCATTCTTAATGGAGTATTGACGCGCGCGGACCTGAGTGCATATCGGCATCCTGTTTTCGGAAGTTGTGAAGGCGGCGCATTTGTCGTTTTTTACAGCCCGATCTCGATTCGTATTTTTCCCGGGTTCCTACAGTGACACCGCCGCCCGCCGCAGCCGCAAGGCTCGACCGTATCCCCATGCCTGTCGTGCCGGAGAAGAAGCAGGAGGCTCGCCGTGCGCCTGCGCGCGTCGATCATCCCTTCAAGGGCATCGCGCTGGTGCTGTTGTCGACGGTGTTTCTCGGCTGCTCCGACGTCACCGCGAAATATCTCTCGACCAGCCTGCCGTCGATCGAGATCACCTGGATCCGCTTCGTCACCTTCGCGCTGATGTTCACGCCGGTGATGCTGCCGGGCTCGCCGCTGCACGCGATGCGCACTGACCGCCTCGGCCTGCAGTTAATGCGCGGCATCGCGCTGCTCGGTTCCTCGCTGTTCTTCATCACCGGCCTGCGCTTCCTCCCCATCGCGGAAGCCTCAGCCACCGGTTTCATCTCGCCGCTGTTCGTCACCGCGCTCTCGATCATCTTTTTGAGTGAGAAGGTCGGCATGCGCCGCTGGATCGCGACTGCGATCGGTCTCGTGGGCGTGATGATCATCCTGCGGCCGGGCTCGAACGCGTTCCACGCCGCCGCCGTCTTCCCGATCGTCTCGGCGTTCTGCTGGGCCGCCGCGCTGATCCTGACGCGCATGATGAGCGGCCGTGAAGCCGTGCTCACCACGATGGCGTATTCCGCGCTCACGGGCGTTGCGATCCTCAGCCTGATGGTGCCGTTCGTCTGGGTCACGCCGACCTGGACGGGAATCGGCCTCGGCATCGTGATCGGCGTTGCCTCCACCGTCGGCCAGTGGATCATCGTGCTGGCCTATCGCTACGGCGATGCCTCGGTGCTGGCGCCGTTCTCCTACACGCAGTTGCTCTGGGTCAGCATTTTGGGCTTCTTCCTGTTCGGTGAAGTCCCTGACGTCTGGACCGTCACGGGTGCTGCCTTCATCGTTGCCAGCGGTCTCTACATCGCCCATCGCGAGCGCATCCGTCGCGCCCAGCTGCTGGTGCTGGAAGAGCGTTCTCCGAACCCCTGACGCAAGTCCGCGCGTCCTGATACGTGCTATCAACGGCTCCAACAAGCATGGGAGGAGCCGGATGCGCGCTGCGATTTTCAGGAACGGTGAGATTGTCGTTGACCGGATCGCCGAGCCGAAGCCCGGCCCCGGCCAGGTGCTGGTCAAGACGCTCGCTTGCGGCATCTGTGGCTCCGACCTGCACGCGCGCCAGCACGCTCCCCGCATGGTGGAGATGGCGAAGAAGACCGGACGCACGCCGATGGATCTGTCGCGCGACGTCGTGTTCGGTCACGAATTCTGCTGCGAGATCGTCGACTACGGCCCCGGCACCGAACGCCGGCTCAAGCCGGGGACGCATGTCTGCTCGCTACCCGCGCTCGTGACAGCGGAGGGCATCAAGGGCATTGGCTACTCCAACGACTTCGTTGGCGGCTACGCGGAGCAGATGATCTTGAGCGAGCCGTTGCTGCTCGAGGTGCCCAACGGTCTTGCGCCGGAACATGCGGCGCTCACGGAGCCGCTCGCCGTCGGCGTTCACGCAGTCGAGAAAGCCAACATCAGGGGCGGTGAGGTGCCGCTGGTGATCGGCTGCGGCCCGGTCGGACTCGCGGTGATCGCCGCGCTCAGGATCAAGGGCCTGCACCCGATCGTCGCCGCCGACTATTCACCGGCGCGCCGCGCACTTGCGGATAAGCTCGGCGCCGACATCGTCGTCGATCCCAGGGTGTCGCAGCCCTATGCGACCTGGGCCGAGCACGCGCAGATGTCGGATGCCGAGAAGGCGGCGCGGCCGCCGTTCCAGGCAATGCTGCCGGCGCTGAAGCCCGCAATCATCTTCGAATGCGTCGGCGTGCCCGGCTTGCTGCAGCAGGTGTTCGAGGGCGCGCCGCGCGATGCGAAGGTCGTCGTGGTCGGCGTCTGCATGGAGAGCGACAGAAACGAGCCCATGCTCGGCATTATGAAGGAGCTCAACGTCCAGTACGTGCTCGGCTACACGCCGGACGAATTCGCGGCGTCGCTGCGCCTGATCGCGGAAGGGCAGGTGGATGCCGCGGCGATGGTGACCGCGGATGTGGGCCTTGACGGCGTCGCCAAAGCGTTCGCCGACCTCGCCAATCCCGAGGCGCACACCAAGATCATCGTGCAGCCGTGGAGATGATGATACTGCCGTAATGACGGTGCGCTCCCTCCCCCGCTTGCGGGGGAGGGTTGGGGAGAGGGTGTTTCCGCATCGAGAATCTCTCAGCTGAGGAAGCCCTCACCCGCGCCTCCGGCGCGACCTCTCCCACGAGCGGGAGAGGTTGACGGAAAGCGTTTTTCCTCAATCAATACTTTGACGGCACGTACATCTCCGGCGGGATCGGGCCGCGGTGATAGTCGGGATTGCGGACGCGCGGCGGCAGCACCACCGGCACGCGGGCGACTTCCTGGTACGGCATCTGGCTCAGCAGATGCGAGATGCAGTTGAGGCGGGCGCGCTTCTTGTCGACGGCATCGACGATCCACCAGGGCGAGTCCGGCAGGTGCGTGTGCTCCAGCATCGTCTCCTTGGCCTTGGTGTAGGCCTCCCAGCGGCTGCGGGCCTCGACGTCCATCGGGCTCAGCTTCCACTGCTTGAGCGGATCCTTGATGCGCATGGTGAAGCGGAACTGCTGCTCGTCGTCAGTGATGGAGAACCAGTATTTGACCAGGATGATGCCGGAGCGGATCAGCATCCGCTCGAATTCCGGCACCGTCTTGAAGAACTCCTGGTACTGCTCGTCGGAGCAGAAGCCCATCACGCGCTCGACGCCGGCGCGGTTGTACCAGCTGCGGTCGAACAGCACGATCTCGCCGCCGGCCGGCAGGTGCGACACGTAGCGCTGGAAATACCATTGCGTGCGCTCGCGCTCGCTCGGGGCCGGAAGCGCTGCGACGCGGCAGATGCGGGGATTGAGGCGCTGGGTGATGCGCTTGATCACGCCGCCTTTGCCGGCGGAGTCGCGGCCCTCGAACAGCACGACGACCTTCTTCTTCTCGCTCTGCACCCAGTCCTGCAGCTTGACCAGCTCGCCCTGGAGGCGGAGCAGCTCGCGGAAATAGACCTTGCGGTCGACCGTCGGGCTCAGCGTGCCGGTTTCGTCCAGTAGCTCGTCGAGACGGGCATCATCCAGCTCCATCTCCAGTTCCTCGTCGAGATCGTCGGCCATCTCCTGAATGATGCGCTCGCGCTTGGCGGTTTCGGAGGTGCGGTCGGATGCGGTCATGGTTGCGGCTCTCGGGTGGGAACGGTGTCAAATGACCATCGGTGCCCTTTGTTTCATCCATGTGACAACGCCGCCTTTGGCGACCTCGGAATGAAGCGCCCGGAACTACCTCCTCCGCCGTCATTGCGAGCGAAGCGAAGCAATCCAGAATCTCTCCGCGGAGGCAGCCTGGATTGCTTCGTCGCAAGGGCTCCTCGCAATGACAGTCCGTCATACCGGCAGCGCGATCGAATACTTCACCTGGCTGAGCGCAAAGCTGGACTCGATTGAGGCGATGCCGTCGAGCCGGGTCAGCTTGGTCTTGAGGAAGGTCTCATAGGAGGCGAGGTCGGCGGCGACGACGCGCAGGAGATAGTCGCGGTTGCCGGTCATCAGATAGCACTCCAGCACCTCGTCCCATTTCGAGATCGCGCGCGCGAAGCGGTTGAGGTCCTCCTCCTTCTGCCGCGCCAATTTGATCGAGATGAACACGCTGACATGCAGCCCCAGTGCCTTCTGATCCACGGTCGCGATATAGCGGCTGATGACGCCGCGCTCCTCCAGCAGCTTGACCCGGCGATGACAGGGCGAGACCGAGAGGCCGACCTTGTCGGCGAGCTCCTGCATGGTCAGCCGGCTGTCGGTCTGGAGCAAAGCGAGGATCTTGCGGTCGATGGCGTCGAGCTCGGGCATTGGGATGGAACCTGTCTTTTGTCCGGTTGCATTGGTAAAATATCCCAATATTTGGAGGTATGGCGCGAAAAATTGAGAAGTTTGGCGCCGCCCGCAGGCGTATCATCGCCCGACCTGATTTCCGGGAGCATTGCCATGCCCGTTGATTCCGCCCGTCTCGACATATTGACCGCCCTTAGCCGCAAGGCGCTGTGGCTGTCGTCGTGGACCATCCACCACGCCAACCACGTCCGCCCCAACGCTGATGGCCTCAAGGTCGGCGGCCACCAGGCCTCGTCCGCCTCGCTCGCGACCATCATGTCGGCGCTGTATTTCCACATGCTGCGCCCGGAGGATCGCGTCGCGGTGAAGCCGCATGCGAGCCCGGTGTTCCACGCCATCCAGTATCTGTTCGGCCGGCAGAGCCGCGCGAAGCTGGAGAACTTTCGCGGCTTCAAGGGCGCGCAGTCCTATCCCTCGCGCACCAAGGACGTCGACGACGTCGATTTCTCCACCGGCTCGGTCGGCCTCGGCGTCGCGCAGACGCTGTTCTCCTCGCTGGTGCAGGATTACGTCAAGGCGCATGGGTGGATGAAGGATCGCCGCGAAGGGCGGATGATCGCGCTGGTGGGCGATGCCGAGATGGACGAGGGCAACATCTTCGAGGCGCTCGCCGAGGGCTGGAAGCACGGCCTGCGCAACACCTGGTGGGTGGTCGACTACAACCGCCAGTCGCTCGACGCCGTCGTGCGCGAAGGCCTCTGGGAAAAATTCGAGACCATGTTCCGCAATTTCGGCTGGGACGTGGTCATCGTGAAATACGGCCGGCTGATGCGCGACGCCTTCGCCGAGCCCGGCGGCGAGGCGCTGAAGCGCTGGATCGACAATTGCCCGAACGCGCTTTACGCCGCGCTGTGCTTCCAGGGCGGCGCCGCGTTCCGCAAGCATCTGCACGACGAGATCGGCGACCAGGGCCCGATCACGAAGCTGATCGACAAGCGCAGCGACGAGGATCTGTTGGCGTTGATGTCGAATCTCGGCGGCCACGACATGTCGAGCATGCTGGAAGCTTTCGAATCCATCGACCACGATCGCCCGGTCTGCTTCATCGCCTACACCATCAAGGGCGTCGGCCTGCCGTTCCAGGGCCACAAGGACAATCACGCCGGCCTGATGACGGTCGCGCAGATGGAGAAATATCGCGAGAGCCAGAACATCCGTCCAGGGCATGAGTGGGACAAGTACGAGGGCCTTGCGCAGAGCGCCGCCGAGCTCGATGCCTTCCTCGCGCGCGTGCCGTTCAACCAGGACGGCCGCCGTCTGACCGCGCCCGTCGTCGAGGTGCCGCAGCAGCTTGCGTTCAAGCCGTCGGCGCAGATGTCCACGCAACAGGGCTTTGGCCTGGTGCTGAACGAGATCGCGCGCGGCGACAGCGAGCTCGCACAGCGCATCGTCACGACGTCGCCCGACGTCACCGTCTCGACCAATCTCGGTCCGTGGGTGAACCGCCGCGGCCTGTTCGCACGCGGCGAGAAGGCGGACTTATTCCGCAGCGAGAAAATTCCCTCCACCTTCAACTGGGACTTCTCGCCAAAAGGCCAGCACCTCGAGCTCGGCATTGCCGAGATGAATTTGTTCATCATGCTCTCGGCGCTCGGCCTGTCGCACCAGATCAACGGCGAGAGGCTTTTGCCGGTCGGCACGCTCTACGATCCCTTCATTGAGCGCGGCCTCGATGCGCTGAACTATGCCTGCTACCAGGATGCGCGCTTCATGGTGGCGGCGACGCCGTCGGGCATCACGCTCGCGCCCGAGGGCGGCGCGCACCAGTCGATCGCGACGCCGCTGATCGGCATGGCGCAGGACGGGCTCGCCTCGTTCGAGCCGGCCTTCGTCGACGAGCTCGCCGTGATCATGGGCTGGGGTTTTGACCACATGCAGCGCGATCCGGGCGAGGGCGGCTCGGTGTATTTGCGGCTCTCGACGCGCAGCATCGAGCAGGCGCAGCGCATCATGACGCCGGACCTGCAGCAGGGCATCACCGACGGCGCCTATTGGCTACGCAAGCCGGGCCCGAATGCCGAAGTCGTGATTGCCTATACCGGTGCGGTCGCGCCCGAAGCGATCGAGGCGACCGGCTTCATCGGCGAGAGCCGCCGCGATATCGGCCTGCTCGCGATCACCTCGGCCGACCGTCTCCACGCAGGCTGGACTGCCGCGCGAAAACTGCGGCGCGACCGTCGCGGCGTGCAGCATCTCAGCCACATCGAAAAGCTGCTCGCGCCGCTGTCGCGCGACTGCGGCATCGTGACCGTGATCGACGGCCATCCCTCCGCGCTCGGCTGGCTCGGCAGCGTTCGCGGCCATCGCGTCGAGGCGCTCGGCGTCGAGCAGTTCGGCCAGACCGGCACCATCGCCGATCTCTACCGCCACTACGGCATCGACGCCAACGCCATCATCGATGCGGCGGAAAGCCTCACGGCCGGCGCGCCGATCGCCCATCGCAAAATGGCGGTGTAGTCGGGGTAACTGCCTTGTCATTCCTGGCTCGCGGCTTTGCCGCGTCCCGGAATGACGGCGCTGCGCCGCACTTGCCACGTTCCCGCCATCGGCTCATATAACCTCCGTCCGCCGCAACGCTGGCCCCGCATATGGCGGGTTCAATTGCCGGCGCTTTCGTGCAAGGATGCCTGCCGAAACGCCCCCTCCAAGCCCCAAGAAGAGGTTAACGATGGTCAATCGCATGCAATTCTACATCGACGGCGCCTGGGTCGATCCCGCCGTCAAGAAGTCCACCGCCGTGGTGAATCCCGCGACGGAAGAGGCGATGTACGAGGTTGCGCTGGGCTCCAAGGCCGACGTGGACAAGGCGGTCGCCGCCGCCAAGCGCGCCTTTGCGACCTTCTCCCAGACCACCCGTGAAGAGCGCGTCGCGCTGCTCACCAAGGTGATCGAGATCTACAAGGGCCGTCTCAAGGAGATCGGCGCCGCGGTGTCCGACGAAATGGGCGCGCCGCTGCCGATGGCGGAGAAGCTGCAGGCCGGCGCCGGCCTTGGCCATCTCATGACCACGCTCGACGTGCTCAAGAACTATCATTTCGAGGAGCCGGTCGGCACCGCCATGGTGCTGCGCGAGCCGATCGGTGTGGTCGGCATGATCACGCCCTGGAACTGGCCGCTCAACCAGATCGCCTGCAAGGTCGCGCCTGCGCTCGCCGCCGGCTGCACCATGATCCTGAAGCCGTCGGAGTTCACCCCGACCTCGGCGCTGATCTTCGCGCAAATCCTCCATGAAGCCGGCGTGCCGAAGGGCGTGTTCAACCTCGTCAACGGCCTCGGCCCCGAGGTCGGCGCCGCCATGAGCGAGCACCCCGACATCGACATGATCTCCTTCACCGGCTCGACCCGCGCCGGCATCGATGTTGCGAAGCGCGCAGCTCCGACCGTGAAGCGCGTCAGCCAGGAGCTCGGCGGCAAGTCGCCGAACGTCATCCTCGAAGGCGCCGACCTCACGAAGGCGGTGACCGGCGGCGTGATGCACATGTTCAACAACTCCGGCCAGTCCTGCAACGCGCCCTCGCGCATGATCGTGCCGGCCTCGAAGATGAAGGAAGTCGCCGCGATCGCGAAGGCCGTCGCCGACAAGACCAAGGCGGGCGATCCGCGCGCCGAGGGCACCACGATCGGTCCCGTGGTCAATCGCGGCCAGTGGGACAAGATCCAGGCGCTGATCAAGAAGGGCATCGACGAGGGCGCAACGCTCGTCGCCGGTGGTCCGGGCCTGCCCGAAGGCGTCAACAAGGGCTTCTATGTCCGTCCGACCATCTTCGCCGACGTCACTCCTGAGATGACGATCGCGCGCGAAGAAATCTTCGGACCGGTGCTGACCATCCTCGGCGCCAAGGACGAAGCCGAAGCCGTGCACATCGCCAACGATACGCCGTATGGCCTCGCGGGCTATGTCTCCGGCGCGTCGGTCGAGGACGCCAAGCGCGTCGGTCGCCAGATCCGCGCCGGCAACGTCAACCTGCAGGGCGTGCCCAACGACCGCACCGCGCCGTTCGGCGGCTACAAGCAGTCGGGCAACGGCCGCGAGTGGGGCAAGTACGGCCTCGAGGACTTCCTCGAAGTGAAGGCCGTCGCCGGCTTCAACGCGGCGTAAGTTTAGAGCGAGAACAAACCGAACGCCGGAGCGGGCAACCGCTCCGGCGTTTTTCGTTTCGTCATTGCGAGGAGCGTAGCGACGAAGCAATCCAGAGTGCCTCCGCGGAAACAGTCTGGATTGCTTCGCTTCGCTCGCAATGACGGAGGAGAGATCTCGTAGGGTGGGCAAAGGAGCGCAGCGACGTGCCCACGATCTCGCGCGACGAACAGGCAGTGGTGGGCACGCTTGCGCTTTGCCCACCCTACGGCATCGTCGCTTGCCGAGACTATCCGCCCAGCGCCCCCTGCGTATTCACATACAGCGCGTAGATCGACTGGCTCGCTGCCATGAACAGGCGGTTGCGCTTGACGCCGCCGAAGCAGAGATTGGCGCAGCGCTCGGGTAGCGCGATGCGGCCGATCATGACGCCGTCGGGCGCGAACACCACGACGCCGTCGAGCTCGGGATCGCCCATGCCCCAGCCGCACCAGAGATTGCCGTCGATGTCGCAACGCATGCCGTCCGGCGTGCCCGGACCGGCATCGATGTGGACGCGTTTGTTGGAAATCGCGGTGCCATCAGCCGAGACGTCATAGGCGAGGATCTTTCGGTTCGGCACGCCGCGCGATTCCACGACATAGAGAATTGTCTCGTCCGGCGAGAAGCACAGCCCGTTCGGGCCGAGCACGCCCTCGGCGACGATGGTTGCCTTGCCGGTCGCGGGATCGAGCCGATAGACGTTCGGATCGATCTCGCTCTCGGCCTTGTAGCCTTCGTAATTGCCGAGCAGGCCGAAGGTCGGATCGGTGAACCAGATCGAGCCGTCCGATTTAACAACGACATCGTTCGGCGAGTTCAACCGCTTGCCGTTGAATTGATCCATCAGCACCGTGATCTCGCCGTCATATTCGGTGCGGGTCACACGGCGCCCGCCATGCTCGCAGGTGACCAGCCGGCCCTGGCGATCGCGCGTGTTGCCGTTGGCGAAATTGGAGGGCTTTCGGAAGACCGAAACCGCGCCGGTCTCTTCCTCCCATTTGATGATGCGCTGGTTCGGGATGTCGCTGCACAACAGATAGCGCCCGTCGCCGAACCACACCGGGCCCTCGGCCCAGCGCAGGCCTGTCGCCAGCCGCTCCACCGCCGACAGCTTCAGCCAGTATTTTTCGAAGCGGGGGTCAAGCGCGTGAATGGCCGGATCTGGATAATAGGTCGCCGGCCGCCAGCCTGGCCGCTCCTGGGTGTGGGACGATGCCTCATTCATGTCGGTTCTCTCGTTTCGTTCCCTCTGGACAATCCAGCTACCATCAGTGATCAACGACCGCAAATCGGTCGCCAATGACGAGGAAAGACATGCCGCGCATCTTGATGACGGGAGCTTCGGGCGGAATCGGAACGCGTCTGCGGAAACTGCTGCCGCCGATCTATCCCGATCTGCTGCTCTCTGACATCCGTCCGCCCGAGGATCTCGGGCCGAACGAGCAGTTCAAGGCGGCGGACCTCGCCGACCTCGCGCAATGCGAGGCGCTCTGCGAGGGCGTCGACGGCATCCTCCATTTCGGCGGCTATTCGGTCGAGGGTCCCTGGGACGACATCCTCCAGGCCAACATCATCGGCGGCTACAATCTGTTCGAGGCCGCCTACCGCAAGGGCGTCAAGCGCGTGGTGTTTGCGTCCTCGAACCATGCCGTCGGATTCTATCCGCGCCACCGCAGGATCGATACCGACGTCACCGCGCGTCCGGATGGCCGCTACGGCGTCAGCAAGGTGTTCGGCGAAGCACTCGGCGCGCTCTATGCCGACAAGCACGGCCTGAAGGTGACGTGCCTGCGCATCGGCAATTTCGGCGACGTGCCGCTCGACCTTCGCCGCATCTCGATCTGGCTGAAGCCGGAAGACCTAGTGCAGCTCTGCCAGATCGGGCTCGAGCATCCCGACATCCATTTCGAGGTCTTCTACGGCGTCTCCCTGAACGAGCGCGCCTGGTGGGACAACCACCGCGCTTACGAATTCGGCTACCGTCCGACCGGCCGCTCCGAGGATCACGTGGCGCACGCCATGGCCGAGCAGGCCAAGCTGAAGCCCGATCCGGTCGGCGACCACTACCAGGGCGGCGCGTTCTGCAGCAACGAATTCGACGGCGACGCGAGCCGGATCATCGATTGGAACAAGCGGTAGTCCTGCTGATGTAGCCTGCGCTCTCGCCGCGATACAGGTGCGCTCCCTCGCCCCGTTCTTATGGCGAGCGCGGTGGGGTGAGAGGCCGCCTCCACGAGGACGGCAAAGGTTGGGCTCGCAACCACTCACCCCGAGTCATTGCGAGCGCAGCGAAGCAATCCAGCGTCTGTCCGCGGAGGGATACTGGATTGCTTCGCTGCGCTCGCAATGACGTGTTGAGGGAGCGCTGCCTGCCCATTGATCTGAATCAACGTTGATCCGTGGCTCTACCTGAATCGTTGACCGATCCGGTCCACGTGGCGGCGGCAGCGAGAGCCACGACAATGAGAATCAAATTGTCAGTCGTCGCGATGTTCGCGACGATCGCATCTGGACCGGCGCGAGCCGGAACGCTCAGCGACGCCGAGGCAACGTTCCTCGACCAGCTCGTCACCGCATCCGTGGTGCTCGAACAGCGGTGCGACGGCTACGAGGTCGATGGTGCAGGTGGCGTTCAACTCGGCGCCCGGCTGCTCGGCAGCCCCGAGGCGGCGATGGCCATGATCGACGCCTATGCCGCCGCCATCAAGGCCCGCGACGGCGAGAGCTACGATCCCGGAAAATTCCGTCCCGAGGTGTCCGAGGCGGCCGCCAGGACGTTCAGGCGCGTCCGGACGGATTTGATCAGGGATCCGAAAGGCGCCTGCGCCGACTATGGCGATGCCGGCGTGGATCGCGGCCTCTTGAGGCGGTATTGAATTTCCAGGTGTGCTCCATCGCCTTGAGGGGCTGTCAAGGGAACCTTAGCGAAGGAGATGAGCAATTGGACTCGCAGCAACCCACCACCGTCATTGCGAGGAGCCCTTGCGACGAAGCAATCCAGCGTCTTTCCGCGGAGAGATTCTGGATTGCTTCGCTGCGCTCGCAATGACGTGCTGAGGGAGTGCTGCTCTGCCAGCGAGCATGTGGCTCGCTGAGGCTTCCTCTCAACCGAAGGCCGCGCTAGCGATCAGTCTCCCCCGCAATCCGCGCCAGATAATCCGCCTTGCTGAACTGCATGTGGTCCACGCAGAGCTGCGCCAGCGCCCAGCTGTCGCGGCCCTTGAGCAGCTCGATCATCAGCTCGTGCTGCCGCCGCGATAGTGCCAGCCCCTCGCGGTCGGCGAGGTTCTTGGCACGCATCGGCAGTGTCAGGCTCATATAGTCCTGGAGCGAGCGCACCAGGTAGGGATTGCCGCAGGCAGCGAACAGGGCGACGTGGAAAGCGTCGTTGGCCTCGTGGATGCCGCGCAGGTCGCGGATGTCGGCCTTCGCGCAATAGTCGCGCTGCAGCGTAGTCAGCTCGTCGATCAGGCCTTGCGGTGCGGGCAGGGGGATCATCAGCGCGGCCTGCCGCGTCAGCATCTCCCTGACTTCGTAGATCTGCCGCACCTCCTCGGCCGAATAGAACCGCACGGTGGCGCCGACATTCTTCTCGCGCCGGACGATGCCGCGCCGCTCCGCATCCACCAGCGCCTGGCGCACGAAATGACGCGAGGTGCCGTAGCGCGACATCAGCGCGTCCTCGGTCAGGCGCGCGCCCGGCGCGAGGCGGCCGAAGATGATGTCCTCCTCCAGCCGCGTGACGACGTCATCAGGATCGTCGCGCCGGATAGCCATGGCGTCTGCGGTGCGGATGTCGGACATGCCCTCAGCCTCCGGCTCATGCCGGTCCGCCTTGTGGAGCAGGGAGAGCCCCGATTGTCAATAATTTGTGTCTCCCACGGTGCCTGAAGCCAGAAAGCGCGACGATCTGGCCCAATCTTATTGACAATCAGGGGGCAGGCTGTAGCACAATGGCAAACGAGAAGGAGCGGCATGATGACGAGTGGTTTGCGCAAGGGTCTGACGAGCTATGGCGATGCCGGCTTCTCGCTGTTCCTGCGCAAGGCGTTCATCAAGGCCATGGGCTATTCCGACGACGCGCTGGAGCGCCCGATCGTCGGCATCACCAACACCTATAGCGACTACAATCCCTGCCACGGCAACGTGCCTGACATCATCGAGGCCGCCAAGCGCGGCGTGATGCTGTCGGGCGCGATGCCGTTCGTGTTCCCGACCATCTCGATCGCCGAGAGCTTTGCGCATCCGACCTCGATGTATCTGCGCAATCTGATGGCGATGGACACGGAGGAGATGATCCGGGCCCAGCCGATGGATTCGGTGATCGTGATCGGTGGCTGCGACAAGACCCTTCCGGCGCAGGTGATGGCGGCGATCAGCGCCGACCTGCCGACCGTGGTCATTCCCGTGGGTCCCATGGTGGTCGGCCATCACAAGGGCGAGGTGCTCGGTGCCTGCACGGACTGCCGTAGGCTGTGGGGCAAGTACCGCGCCGGCGAGATGGATGACGCGGAGATCGAAGCGGTGAACGGCCGTCTCGCGCCGTCGGTCGGCACCTGCATGGTGATGGGCACGGCGTCGACCATGGCCTGCATGATCGAAGCCATGGGTCTGTCGCTGCCGATGAGCGCGACGATCCCGGCGCCGCATGCCGAGCGCTTCCGCCTCGCTGAGGCCAGCGGCCGGGTTGCCGCCGAGATGGCCAAGACCAAGGGCCCGAAGCCGAGCGAGTTCCTGACGCCCGCCTCGTTCAAGAACGCGCAGGTGGTGCTGCAGGCGATCGGCGGCTCGACCAACGGCCTGATCCATCTGACCGCGATGGCGCATCGTTCGCCGCATCGGCTCGATCTCAACGTGTTCGACCAGATCGGTCGCGAGGTGCCGGTGCTGGTCGATCTCAAGCCGTCCGGCGAGCACTACATGGAGCACTTCCATCACGCCGGCGGCGTGCCGAAGCTGCTGGCGCAGCTCGGCGATCTCGTCGATCTCGATGCGAAAACGATCAGCGGCCAGACGCTGCGCGACGTCGTCGCAAATGCGGAAGACGTTCCGGGACAGGACGCGATCCGCTCGCGTGACAATCCGATCAAGAAGGAGGGCGGTCTTGCCGTCCTGCATGGCAATCTCGCGCCGCGCGGTGCTGTCATCAAGCAATCGGCGGCGAGCCCGAAACTGCTGAAGCATACCGGGCGTGCGGTGGTGTTCGAATCCGTCGAGGACATGACCTTGCGGGTCGACGATCCCGAGCTCGACGTGAACTCCGACGACGTGCTGGTGCTGCGCAATGCCGGCCCCAAGGGTGCGCCGGGCATGCCCGAGGCAGGCTATCTGCCGATCCCCAAGAAGCTTGCGCGCGGCGGCACCAAGGACATGGTGCGCATTTCCGATGCGCGCATGAGCGGCACCGCCTTCGGCACCATCGTGCTGCACATCACCCCGGAATCCGCTGTCGGCGGGCCGCTGGCGCTGGTGAAGAATGGCGACATGATCAGCCTGGATGTGGCCAAGCGCAGCATCGAGCTGCTGGTCGATGCCGCCGAGCTGGAGCGCCGCCGTGCCGCATTAAAGCCGGCCGCAGCGCCCGAGGAGGCACGCCGCGGCTACGCCTGGCTGTTCAACGAGACCATCATGCAGGCCGACGAGGGCTGCGATTTCGATTTCATGCAGAGGACTGGGAAGACCGAGACGGGTTGATCAACACGCGAAAGAACGCTCAGACCGCAGAAGCGGCGGGCGATAAAACAGGGGGAAACGATGATTGCACGATCCATGCGTGGGTTGGTAGCCGCGGCTGCCATGCTTTTCGTCACCGGCGCCGGGGCGCAGGAGGTGAAGCATTATCGCTTCGCCTACGACCAGCCGCGCAACACCGGCTATTCCATCGCGGGTGACCTCTTTGCCGACAAGCTCAAGGAATTGAGCAAGGGCACGATGATCATCGACCAGTATCCCGGCGCGCAGCTCGGCCAGGAGCCGCAGGTGCTTCAGCTCGTGAAGGCCGGCGATGTCGAGTTCGCCATCATCTCCTCGGCCAACACCGCGACGATCTCGCCGCAGGCCGGCGTGATGTCGCTGCACTTCCTGTTCCGCGACGAGAACCACGTCATCAAGGGTCTCGCCGATCCCCGCGTCTTCGAGGCGCTGAAAGCCATGATCGACGAGACCACGCAGGGCCTGCACGTCATCGCGACCGGCTCGCAAGGCGTGCGCCACATGTACTCGAAGCGGGAAATCCACAATGTCGGCGACATCAAGGGCCTGAAGATCCGCGTGCAGGCGACCGCGACCGAGGACACCATGTTCCCAGCCTATGGCGCCCAGACGGTGCACATGCCGTTCGGCAGCGTCTACACGAGCTTGCAGACCGGTGTCGTCGACGTCGCCGAGAACAGCATCAACGTCTACCTCGTCAACAAGCATTACGAGGTCGCCCCCGTGCTGAACATCACCGAGCACGAGGCCAACAATGCGCTGGTGTTCATCTCCGACAAGCTCTGGCAGAGCCTGTCGGCCGAGCAGAAGGGCTGGGTGCAGACCGCGGCCAACGAGATCAGCTCGAAGGAACCGGCGAAGGCGTTCGAGCTGGAGCGGACCGCGGCCGAGAAGCTGAAGAAGATGGGCGTGAAGATCGTCGACAACGTCGACAAGAAGAGCTTCACGGCGATCGCCGATCCCTATCTCGACAAGCTCGCCAAGGATCTCGGCCCGCATGCCGAGAAGATCAAGAACTTGATCCGGTCGATCAATTAGGGCGCTTGTGCCATCCTTCGAGACGCCCGCCTCCGGCGGGCCCTCAGGATGAGGTCTCGTTTCGCAGCGAGATTTTAGACCCTCATGGTGAGGAGCCCGCGCCAGCGGGCGTCTCGAACCATGCAGGCCGAGCACGATCGGCAGCTTCCCAGCTGTCACATCCGATAGGTTTGGGACGACGGGAGAGTTGATGGCCATCGCCGACAAGCTGCTAGTGCAACGGCAACGCCACCTGAAATGGCGCGCGCTCGATTGGCTCGAGCTCGCGCTGATGATCCTCTGCGGGGTGCTCTGCTTCGGCTTCTCGCTGTCGGTGACCGCCGACATCATCACCCGCACCATCGGCCACCCCTGGCTGTGGCTGCAGGAGGTGACGTCGACGCTGTTCATCTACGCGATCTTCATCGGGACGGCGGCGGCGACCCGGCGCAACGACCATCTCTATCTCACCGCGATCTCCGAGGCGATGCACGGCACGTCACGGCTGATCGTCGAGGTGATCATTCGCCTCGTCGTGCTCGGCGTCGCCTTCTGCCTGATCTGGTATGGCTACCAGAACTATCTGCGCGGCTTCGGCAGCTTTCGCCTGCCGTCGGGCACGCCGATCGCATCGCTCTACGCGATCATTCCACTGTCGGGCGTGCTGATCGGCCTGTTCACCATCGAGCAGCTCGTCAACGGCCTGCGCAACGGCTTCGACCATCCGGAGCCGCCGGAGGAAGACGCCGCACCCGTCGTCACCGAAGCCCAAATGAGGGCGCAGCCGTGAGCGCACCCGCTGTTTTGGCATTGATGTCGATCTGCTTCCTGTCGTTCGGCTATCTCGGCGTGCCCGTGCCGTTCTCGCTGATGGCTGGCGTGTTCGTCGGTGCGATCCTGTCCGACGTCTCGCTCGCCGCGATCATCCAGAAGATCTTCGACGGCGTCGATTCCGAGGCGCTGCTGGCGATCCCGTTCTTCCTGCTGGTCGGCGAGCTCATGAGCTCGGCCAATGTGGTGGTGCGAATAGCCAATCTGTCGGTGTCGCTGGTCGGGCATATCAGGGGCGGGCTGTCGCAGGTCGTGGTCGTCTTCAGCATGTTCTTCTCGGAAATGTCCGGCTCGACCACGGCCGACGTCGCGGTGATGAGCCGCGCGCTCGGCGGCCCGATGAAGCGCGAGGGCTACGAGCCAGCCTTCATCGCCGCCATCATCGCCTCCGCCTCGACCATCGCCGCGCTGGTGCCGCCGAGCATCACGGCCGTGGTCTATGGCGCGGTCGGCAACGTCTCGATTGCCGGCCTGTTCATGGCGGGCGTTGTGCCGGGCCTGATGATCGGCTTCGGCCTGATGATCTACTGCTACTTCTTCGGCCCCTCCGGCCTGCGCAAGCCGCGCGCGCCGCTGCGGCAGATCGTGTTCGCTGCCGGGGATGCGGCCTTGCCGCTGATGATCCCGGTCATCCTGTTGGGCGGCATCCTCACCGGCTGGTTCACGCCGACCGAAGCCGGCGTCGTCGCGGTGGCCTGGATTGTGATCGTCGTGATCCCCGCGCTCAACCGCGGCCATTTCAGGAAGATCCCTTACGACTTCTGTCTCGCCGGCCTGATCTTCTCGCTGCCGCTGATCACGATCGGCGCCGCCAACGCCTTCGGCTGGATGCTCGCTTATTTGCGCGGGGCGACCTACATCGCCGAGTGGATCACATCCATTGCCGGCAACGATCCGCATCTGATCATGCTGCTGATGGTGCTGCTGTTCACGGTGGTCGGCGATTTCATCGAGCCGGTCCCGACCATCATCATCTTCATGCCGCTGGTGAATGCGCTGACCGAAGCCGGCGATATCAACGGCGTGCACATGGGCGTGGTGCTGATCGCCACGCTCGCCTTCGGCCTGATCACGCCGCCTTACGGTCTCGTGTTGCTGATGGCATCGAAATTCGTCGGCATCAGCTTTGGCAAGGCGCTACGTGCGGCGGTGCCGATCTATGTGGTGTTCTTCACCACCATCGCGTTCGCGATCTACTTCCCGAGCGTGGTGCTGTGGCTGCCGCGGCAGGTGCTGCCGGAATCGGTCGGCTGCTTCAAGTCGCCGGCGGGGACGGGCTATATCTGTCCGCAATGACGACCCGCTCGATACGCCATCCGGCTCCGTCGTGGACGTAGCGAAACGGAGTGCCGTGGCTGTTCTTGAAATAACTGCCGCACAGCGCGTTCGCCATGCCCTGCATCACCGCGTCATGGCAGACGAACAGCAGATCGTCGCCGGGGTGGCGGTCGAGCCATTTGGAGACGCAGGCCAGCGACCGTACGGTCATGGCGTCCCAGCTCTCGCCGTCGGCGGGCAGGATCGAGACCAGGCCGGTTGCCGATTTAACACCGTGCTTGATCATGAAGTCGCGGACGGGGAGGCCCTCGAAGCTGCCGAAATCGAGCTCGATGATGCCGTCGTCGATCATGAGCGGCACGGCGATCGCATCCGCGATGATCTCGGCCGTTTTCAGCGCCCGCACCAGCGGGCTGGCGACGATGCGGCCGATGCCGAGACCGCGCAACATCTCCGCGGCCTCGTGCGCCTGCTTGAGCCCGTCCTCATTCAGCGGGTTGTCCGTGCGGCCCTGGAACAGTCCCTGCCGGTTCCAGTCGGTCGCGCCGTGGCGGAGGCCGTAGAAATTGCGCGCGGGCGTCACTTCGACTTGCTCGTGAATTTCTTCACGGCAGTACGGAACTCCTCCGTGTTCATCGCCATGATGATCTTGTGTTCCTCGGCATCGAGCTGCTGCTTCACCGGCGTGGTGGCGGCCGCATAGACCAGCGATTTGGTGCCGGCGATGGCCGCCGGCGGGTTCTGCGCCAGGCGCTCGGCGAGCTGTCGCGTCGCCGCCTTCAGCTCGGTCGCGGGAACAGTCCTGGCGACGAGGCCCCATTCATGGGCCTGCCGGGCGGTAAAATTGTCTTCGGACAGGAAGATCTGCAGCGCCCGGCGGGAGCCGACCGTGCCGACGATGCCGACCGTGGAGCCGCCATCCGGCGACACGCCGATCTTGGCGTAAGCGGGTGTGAATTTGGCATCGTCCGCGGCAATGCAGAGATCGGTGACGAAGGCGAGGCCCATGCCTGCGCCGGCAGCCGAGCCGTGCACGCTCGACAGCGAGATCTTTGGCATGCGCCGGATAATCTCGATGAAGGCATGATAGTGCTTCAGCAGCTCGCCGACGACCGGCGTCACGGTGTTCGCCTCGGCCGCAGCGCCGATCGTCTGCAGATCGCCGCCGGCCGAGAAGGCGCGGCCCTCGCCCTCGATCACCACAACCCTGATGGCGTCGTCGCCTTCGATATAGGCCGCGAGCTGCTCGAGCTTCTGCGCGATCGCAAGGTTGATCGAGTTGAAGGCGGCAGGCCGGTTGAGCGTGATGATGGCAATCGGACCGTCGATCCGCAGCAGCGCGGGATCATCGGGTTGTGAGACGGGAGCTGGCATCTGGAATATCCCCGGCAAGAGGTTCGCTGCTGCAACTAAATCGCAGAAGGCGAGGGGTGACAATCCCCGGCCGCCAGCGCCCCGCGGACGGCCCTTGCGCCGGACGGAACGATCGGCTCAAATGGGCGGCCTTCGTTTGGGAACGGACACGAGCGCCGGCTCCTCCTGGGCAAGCCAAGCCAAACTCAGTGAGAGGAGACGACATGGGTCACGCTCGTGTCTTGCGGAAATGGGCTGTGCAATGACGGAGGGTCCGGTGATCATCGTCGGGGCCGGCCATGGCGGCTACCAGGTCGCGGCATCCCTGCGCCAGGCGGGTTTTGCGGATCGCATCTGCCTGATCAATGACGAGGCGCACCTGCCTTATCAGCGGCCGCCTCTGTCCAAGGCCTACATCAAGGGCTCGGCCGGGCCGGAAAGCCTGATGTTCCGCCCGGAAAAATTCTACCAGGACCAGAAGATCGAGCTGATCGCCGGCCGTGCCGTCTCGATCGACCGCGCCGGACGAAAAGTGCTGCTCGCCTCCGGCGAGACGCTGCCTTATGGCCATCTCGTGCTGGCGACGGGCGCGCGCAACCGGCTGCTCGATTTGCCGAATGCGAACCTGCCCGACGTGAAATATCTGCGCATCCTCGACGACAGCGAGGCGCTGCGGAAGCTCATGCCGTCGAAGACGCGCGTCGTGGTTATCGGCGCCGGCTTCATCGGCCTCGAATTTGCGGCCACGGCACGCATCAAGGGCCTCGAGGTCGACGTGCTCGAGCTCGCTCCGCGCGTGATGGCGCGCGCGGTGACGGCGGAGGTCTCGGAATATTTCCAGGCCCGCCATCGCGAGGCCGGCATCCGCATTCACCTCGGCGTGCAGGCAACGTCCATCGAGGCGGAGGGCGGCAAGGTCACCGGCGTGTCCTTGAGCGATGGAAGGCATCTGCCCGCCGACCTGATCGTGGTCGGCGTCGGCGTGCTGCCGAACATCGAGCTCGCCGCCGAGGCGGGACTGCCGATCGCCGCCGGCATTATCGTCGATGAATATCTGTCGACGGCCGATCCCAATATTTCGGCAATCGGCGATTGCGCGCTGTTCGCGAGCCCGCGCTTCGGCAGCTCGCTGCGGCTGGAATCGGTGCAGAACGCCACCGATCACGCCCGCTGCCTCGCCGCGCGTCTCACCGGCGACCGAAAACCTTATGACGGTCATCCCTGGTTCTGGAGCGACCAGGGCGACGACAAGCTCCAGATGGCGGGCCTCACCACCGGCTACGACCGCGTCGTGCTGCGCGGCAATCCTGCCAAGAAGGCATTCTCGGCGTTCTGCTATCACGGCGACAGGCTGCTCGGCATCGAGTCGGTCAACCGCGCCGGCGACCACATGTTCGGTCGCAGGCTGCAGGCCATGGACCGCTCGATCACGCCGGAGCAGGCCGCCGACGAGAGCTTTGACCTGAAAAGCGCGCTGGCCTGAGTCTTCTCCCTCGCCCCGCTTGCGGGGAGAGGGGGACTCTCCACGGGGCGGTGATCGCTGGACTCGCGGAGACTCCCCCTCACCTGGATTGCATCTGCGATGCAATCCGACCTCTCCCCGCAAGCGGGGCGAGGTGAAGAACGCGCTGCGCTCTACAGGACCGCCGCCACTTCCGCGGCCGTCGGCATCGACGGCCCGGCACCCATCCGCTGCACGCTGATCGCGGCGGCGGCATTGGCGAAGGCGAGGGCGGCGCGCAAAGCGACGCCTTCGGCGAGCTGTGCCGCGAGTGCGCCGACAAAACAATCGCCGGCGCCTGTGGTGTCGATCGCCTTCACCGCACGACCGGGCACCGCAAGCTCCTCGCGGCCGGCGAGCGCGAGCGCGCCGCGCTTGCCGAGCGTGACGCAAATTGTCTGGTCTGCGCGCGCCTGAATGCGCCGCGCGACGTCGATGATTTTCGCGGTCTCGTCGCCGTCGGTGAGCTCCACGCCCGCGAGAAAGCCAAGCTCGGTCTCGTTCAGCACCAGAATATCGACCAGCGCGAGCAGCTCGCCCGACATCTTTTGCGCCGGTGCCGGGTTGAGCAGCGTGGTCGCTCCGGCGCCACGCGCCCGCGCAAAGAACGCGGCAATCGTCGGTAGCGGGATCTCGAACTGGCTAACCGCGACATCGCCCTTTGCCAGCGGCACCTCCGCGACGTCATCGGCGCCGACCAGCGCATTGCTGCCGGGAATGACGACGATGGTGTTGTCGGCCTCCGCGACCGTGATGATGGCGGTGCCGGTGTGCGTATCGGCATCGCGCACCGAGCCGAGATCGATGCCCTGAGCCCCGAGGAACGTCCGAAGCTCGGTCCCGAACGCATCCTTCCCCAGCCGGCCGATCAGCGTGGTCTTCGCGCCGAGTCGCGCCGCCGCGACCGCCTGGTTCGCGCCCTTGCCGCCCGGAAAATACAGCACCTGTTTGCCCGCGACGGTCTCGCCGACCTTGGGATGGCGATCGGCCGTCGCCACCACATCCATGTTGATGCTGCCGGCGACGAAGACCCGCCCCATGACGTATCCTTGTGGAAGCTAGACCCGAACCTCGAACTCGTGCCTGACCTTGGCGATGTCGACGAGCGTCGGCAGGCCGGCCTCGTTGCCAAGGCGCTGGATCTTGAAGGTCGAGGCTGCCCGGGCAAAATCAAAATGCTCGCGCCAGCTTTTGCCGGGATGAGCGAGGTAGGAATAGACATAGGCGCCGTGGAAGACGTCGCCGGCGCCGTTGGTGTCGATCACGCGCTCGCGCGGGATCGGCATCGCGGGCAGGGTCTCGACCGCACCGGTTTCGTTGTACCAGAGCAGGCCCTTCTCGCCCATGGTGACGCCGCCGATCTTGCAGCCGCGGCCCTTGAGGTAGTCGAGCATCTGCTCCGGCGTCAGATCCATCTGCTCGCACAGGCGCTCGGCGACGATCGCGACGTCGATGAACTCCAGCAGCTCATGCGTGTTGGTGCGCAGGCCGCCGCCGTCGAGCGAGGTCAGGATGCCCGCTTCGCGGCAGACTTTTGCGTAATGGATCGCGGCGTCCGGCTGATGGCCGTCGATATGCAGCGCACGGCAATTGCCGAGATTGAGGATCGGGAAGGGATGGATGTGGGAATCGTCGCGACAGCGGACGATGGCGCGCTTGCCGTCCTTGGGCATGATGAAGGACAGCGAGGACTGGTTCACCTTCCGCGCATGCAGCGAGATCGCATATTTCGCGCACATGTCCTGGAACATGCGCCCAAGCCAGTCATTGGCCGCCGTGGCGATCAGGTCGGGCACGATGCCGAGCTTGGCACAGCAGAACGCCGCCGTGACCGCGTTGCCGCCGAAGGATACCGCGTAGTCCTTGGCGACGTGCTTTTCGTCGCCGGTCGGCATGTGGTCGGTGATGAAGACGACGTCGATATAGGTCTGTCCGATAAAGAGAGCCTGCATTGCTTGTCCGTGATGCGCGTGATGGTCCCTGCCGGCGGGCTTACTCTAACACCGGTTCCGCGTCTGAGACGCTGAAATTATTCGCAAAACTGCCCCCGGGCGCTTGAGGTCGGCATAAGGCCGGAATACGACGATGTCAGGCCCATGCCAAGCCCGGACAAATGCCGCTCTCCGGCCCATGGTTCCAGGCCGATCAAAAGGGACAAACATGATCACCGGCCTCGATCACATCGTCGTTCTGGTCAGGGATATCGGTGCGGCCAAGGCCGCCTATCAGACGCTGCTCGCCCGCGCGCCGGCCTGGCAGAATTCCGGCGAAGGCGCCGACCGCGTGCTGTTCACCCTCGAGAACATGACCATCGAATTGATGGCGCCGAGCGGCTTCACCGCGACCGCGGACCGTATGCGTGCGCTGCTCGACGAGCAGGAGGGCGTGCTCGCCAGCCTGTGCTTTCGTGTCGCAGACATGGGCAAGATGCACCGGCGGCTGGACCGGGTGGCGCTGAAGCCCGATCCGGTGGCCGAAGTCGAGAGCAGCGATTCCGAATCCGATGCTGTCCTCCACTGGAAGCGCACACGCGCGGCCACCGAACTGACGCGCGGCGTGCGCATGTTCTTCCTCGAGTTGGCCGAGGAGCGTCCGAAGTCAGTGGCGACCGACATCGCGCCGATCGACGGGCTCGACCATGTCGTGATCACCACTGAGGATTCCGACCGTGCCGCCGCGCTCTATGGCGCGCGGCTCGGGCTCGATCTCGCGCTCGACCGCTCGCACCATGACTGGGGCCAGCTGATGTTCTTCCGCTGCGGCGACCTCATCGTCGAGGTGGTGCGCCGGCCGGTCGCGGGCGGCGATGCCAACCATGACCGCCTCTGGGGCCTGAGCTGGCGCGTCGCCGACATCGACGCCACCCGCGCCCGCCTGATCGCCGCCGGCCTCGACGTCACCGAAGTCCGCAACGGCCGCAAGCCGGGCACGCGGATCATGACGGTCCGCAACGGCACCTGCGGCATCCAGACCGTGCTGCTGGAGCGCTCGCCGAAGCCGGTGGATTGATTCTGTCATTCCGGGGCGTCGCGAAGCGACGAACCCGGAATCCATTCATCCACTTGCGCTGCCGGACCATGGATTCCGGGCTCGCGCCCAAGAGGGCGCGCCCGGGAATGACGAAAGATACGGTTACGCCGCAGGAAGGCTCCATCCTTGCGTTCTCAAACGCCCGCCCGCGTGTTACATGCGTCTTGACACCAACCAGCGAGCACCCGGTTTGGCGAAGGCAAAGCGAACTCTGAAATGGCAGCGCGACCCCGAGGGGATGCGGCTGCGCATTCTGGAAGCTGCCAAGCAGGAATTCTCCGCCCACGGCCTCGCCGGCGCGCGCGTCGACCGCATCGCGGCCAAGGCCGGCGCCAACAAGCGGATGCTGTACTATCACGTCGGCAACAAGGACGAGCTCTATCTCGCGGTGCTCGAAGGCGCCTATGACAAGATCCGCAGCGAGGAGCGGGGGCTCGACCTCGAGCATCTCGATCCGCCCGAGGCGATCCGCCGGCTGATCGAGTTCACCTGGACCTATTTCCTGCGCAATCCCGAGTTCCTGTCGCTGCTGCAGACCGAGAACCTCGCGCGCGCAAAACACCTGAAGAAATCGACCAAGGTCAAGTCGATGCACTCGCCCTTCGTCGAGATGATCCGCACTGTGGTGCGGCGCGGCGTCGAGAGCGGCGACTTCCAGGTCGCGGTCGACCCGGTGCAGCTCTACATCTCGATCGCGGCGCTCAGCTTCTTCTATCTCTCGAATTCGGCGACGCTCAGCGTGATCTTCGGCCGCGACCTGCTGGCCAAGGACGCCAAGGACGAGCGGCTGGCCCACATGGCGGGCCTCGTGCTTGCTGCGCTGACGGGCCGCTCGGCCGCGCTGTTCGAGATCGCGAAGGCGCGGAAGTCGCGAGCCGCAGTGGCGCAGACGGTGTAGTGCGGCTCGAGGTCCGTAGCCCGGATGGAGCGCAGCGTAATCCGGGATTAATGCCACAAGCGACATTGGTCCCGGATTACGCTGCGCTCCATCCGGGCTACAAGGCCGAGCTCCCGCATTTCCCTCCGTCATTGCAAGCGCAGCGAAGCAATCCAGACTGCCTCCGCATCAAGATTCTGGATTGCTTCGCTACGCTCGCAATGACGAGGATGTTGCAGCGTGCTCAACCGCTTAATCCGTCACCCTGAGGTGCCGGAGCGTAGCGGAGGCCTTGAAGGGCGACGGCCCCCACTGTTCCCGGCCGTTCTGGAACGCGCAAAACGTCACAGGGAAACCACTGGACAGTATTTATCCAACGAGTTAATTTCTCCCCACAACGAAGAAGAATGCCGGGAGTGAAAATTGGCCGAGCCGAAGCCGCAAAGTGCGGTGTCCAAGATGCTGAACGCGGCCTGGGTTCGGCCGTTTTTGTTTCTCGTCTTCATCGTCGTCGCCTGGGATCTCGCGATCCGGGTGTTCAGGATTCCCGCCTATCAGATTCCGTCGCCGGCCGATGTCGTTTCGGTGCTCCGCACTGAGTGGCCGGAACTGCTGCGCCAGTGCTGGCCGACCACCTATGCGACCGTCTGCGGCTTTCTGCTGTCGGCGCTGTTCGGCATTCCCGTCGCGATGCTGATCGCGGGCTCGAAGACGGTGGAGAGCTACGTCTATCCGCTGCTGGTGTTCTCGCAGTCCGTGCCGAAGATCGCGATCGCGCCGCTGTTCGTGGTGTGGTTCGGCTTCGGCATCATTCCGAAGGTGATTTCGGCCTTCCTGCTCGGCTTCTTCCCGGTGGTCGTCTCCGCCGTGCAAGGCTTCAAATCCGTAGACCCTGACATGGTCGATCTCGCCCGCGCCATGCAGGGCAGCCGCTTCCAGGTGTTCCGCGCGGTGAACCTGCCGCATGCGCTGCCCGCGATCTTCTCCGGCCTCAAGGTCTCCGTGACGCTGGCCGTGGTCGGTGCCGTCGTCGGCGAGTTCGTCGGCTCCAATTCCGGCATCGGCTACGTCATGCAGCGCTCGATCGGCACGTTCGACCTGCCGACGATGTTCGCGGCGCTGGTGATCCTCGCGCTGCTCGGCGTGATCCTGTTCTGGATCGTCGACCGCATCGAGAAGCTGATCATTCCCTGGCATGTCAGCCAGCGTGAAGACGTGATTTTCGCCTCGTAACTTAAGCAACGAACGGCCACCAATGGCCGAAACATAACGGCAAGGGAGAGTTGACGATGAAGCGGTTGATTGGGGCTGTCTCAGCAGCGTTGCTGATATTTGCGGCCGCGCCGGCAAAGGCAGCCGACAAGGTTGTGCTGATGCTGAACTGGTACGTCTATGGCGAGCACGCGCCGTTCTATTACGGCAAGGCCAAGGGCATCTATGCCGCCGAAGGCATCGACCTCGAGATCCAGGAAGGCCGCGGCTCGGCCGCGACCACGCAGGCCGTTGCCGCCAAGACCGCAGACTTCGGCTATGTCGACGTGCCCACCATGATGCGTGCCGCGATCAAGGGCGCGCCCGTCATTGCGACCGGTGTGCTGCTGCAGACCAGCCCGATGTCCGCGATGGGCTTCGTCGACAAGAACATCAAGAAGCCCCAGGACATCAAGGGCAAGACGGTGGCGATCACGCCGGCCGATTCCATGACCCAGATCTGGCCGCTGTTCCTGAAGAAGACCGGCCTGAAGGAGAGCGATTTCCAGACGGTGGCCGGCGACGGCCAGACCAAGCTCAACGCGGTCATCAACGGCCAGGCTGATCTGCTGCTCGGCTACGTCATGGACCAGTCGATGAAGATCAAGGACGCCACCGGCAAGGACGTGTTCCCGATCAAGTTCGCCGACTACGGCATCAACATGGTTTCCTCGGGCATCATCGCCAACTCCGACTATGTAAAGGCCAATGCCGACCTCGTTCGCCGCTTCATGTCGGCGACGACCAAGGCGGTGGAAGCCGCCGAGAAGGAGCCGAAGGCGGCCGCGCAGTCGATCCTCGATGCCAACCCGAAGGGCGGCAAGATCGATACGCTGACGCAGGGCTTTGAGCTGACCATTCCGCTCTACCGGACCGCGGAAACCAAGAGCAAGCGGCCGTTCCAGGTCACCGACCAGAACATGACGGACTCGGTCAACCTCATGGTCGAATATGGCGGGCTCGACGCCAAGGCCAAGGAGAACCCGAAGGCCTTCTACACCAACGACTATCTGCCGAAGAGTGGCTCGTGAAACCAGCGCCGATCGTGAGTGAGACCGTGCAGCCGGCCGCGCATCTGAGGCTGGTGAGCGACCGGGCTGCTGGCGATGCGTCGGGCATCAAGCTGTCGGGCGTGTCGAAGACCTACCGGACGCGCGACGGCGATGTGCCGTCGCTGCGTCCGCTCGATTTCCACATCAACGACGGCGAGTTCTTCGTCGTGGTCGGACCAAGCGGCTGCGGCAAGTCCACGCTGCTCAAGCTGATCTCCGGTCTGCTGCCGCCGACGACCGGCGAGGTCCTGGTCGAAGGCGAGAAGGTGACGAAGCCGCACGGCAATGTCGGTATCGTCTTCCAGAACGCGCTGCTGCTGCCCTGGCGGAATATCCTCAACAACGTGATGCTGCCGATCGACATGAAGCGGCTGCCGCGGGGGGAATATCTCGATCGCGCCAAGTCGCTGCTGAAGCTGGTCGGGCTCGAAGGCTTCGAGAAGAAGCTGCCCTGGCAGCTCTCCGGCGGCATGCAGCAGCGCGCCTCGATCTGCCGCGCGCTGGTGCACGATCCCAGGATCATGCTGATGGACGAGCCGTTCGGTGCGCTCGACGCGCTGACGCGCGAGCGCATGAATGTCGAGCTGATGCGGATCCAGCGCGAGACCAGGAAGACGGTGCTGCTGATCACGCATTCGATTCCGGAAGCCGTGTTCCTCGCTGACCGCGTGCTGGTCATGACCGAGCGGCCCGGTGCGATCGCGGCGATCTACGACGTGCCGCTGCCGCGCCCCCGTTCGCTCGACGTGATGGCCGACCCCATCTTCACCGAGCTCGTGCAACGCATCCGCAAGCATTTCTTCTCGCAAGGTTCGCTGGACTAAGACCATGGCGCCGCGCCTGAAGCTGCGAGATATCGCTTTCTTCGAACGACCGACGCAGTTCGCGCGGCCGTTCCGCTTTGGCGCGATCACGATCAACGCGACGCCGCAGCTGTTCGTGCGGGCCGAGATCGAGGTCGAGGGCAGGGGCGTTGCGGTCGGTGCCAGCGCCGAGTTGCTGGTGCCGAAATGGTTCGACAAGCGGCGGGAGCTGTCGCCGGCGCAGACGGTCGATGGCCTGCGCCGCTCGCTGGAGATCGCGCGCGGGCTTTATCTGGCACGGACGGGATTTCTGACGGCGTTCGATCTGCATGCCTCCTGCATCGGTGCCCAGATCGCGACCTGTGCCAAGAAGAACATTCCGGCGCTTGCCGCGGCCTATGGCCCCGCGGAAATCGACAAGGCGATCCTCGATGTGCTGCTGCGCGCCGCCGGGACCAGCTTCTTCGACGGGATGGCCGGCAACATTGCCGGCATCGATGCGCGGCTCTCGCCCGACCTGAAGGACGCCGATCTCACCGCGTTTCTCGCTGGCCGGAAGCCGCTGCCGCGCGTTGCGATCAGGCATACCGTCGGCCTCGACGATATCGTCGAAGGCGAGGGCGGCGTCGCCGACGCGCATGAGAATGCCGGCGCGAATTACTTCAAGCTGAAACTGTCGGGCGATCCCGCGGCCGATGCGGCGCGGCTGGCGCGGATCGGCAAGGAGCTCGACACGCTCGGCCGCGATTACAAGGTGACGCTCGATGCCAACGAGCAATACGCTGACCTGGCCGCACTGCAGGCGCTGATGGACCGGGTCGATCGCGATTCCGCCTTGCGGCCGATCGCCTCGCGGCTGCTCTATGTCGAACAGCCGATGCCGCGCGACATCACGCGGCAATCGCCGCTGGGTTCGCTCGTCGCACACGGCTTCATCATCGACGAGGCCGACGATTCCTACGATGCCTTCCCGGCGGCGCGGGCGCTCGGCTATTGCGGCATCTCCTCGAAATCCTGCAAGGGGCTCTACAAGTCCATCGTCAACGCGACGCGCGCGGCGAAATGGAGCGCGGACGGCGCCCGGTTCTTCGTGACCGGCGAGGACCTCACCTGCCAGGCCGGCCTTGCCGTGCAGCAGGACCTCGCGCTCGGGGCCTTCATCGGCGTCACCCATGCCGAGCGCAACGGCCATCACTATGTCGACGGCTTTGGCGAGACGCCGGCCTCCGAAGCGCAAGCCTTCGCGGCCGCGCATCCCGATCTCTATGCCGATGTCGGGCAGGGCATCCGGCTCTCCATTCACAACGGCGATCTCCTGACGGGATCGCTTCATGCTGCGGGCTTTGCGACGTCGGTCCATCCGGACTGGTCGGCGCTCCGCCCGCTCGAACAGCCAAGATCACTTCAGGAGCAATTGGCATGACCACCCAACGCCTCGGCCTCATCATGAACGGCGTCACCGGCCGCATGGGGCTCAACCAGCATCTGATCCGCTCGATCGTCGCGATCCGCGACCAGGGCGGCGTCCGGCTGAAGAACGGCGATCGCATCATGCCCGACCCGATCCTGGTCGGCCGCAGCGCGGAGAAGGTCGAGGCGCTCGCCAAGCGCTACAACATCACGCGTTGGACCACGGATCTCGATGCCGCACTCGCCGACAAGAACGACACCATGTTCTTCGACGCCGCGACCACGCAGGCCCGCCCGGGCCTGCTGACCCAGGCCATCAATGCCGGCAAGCACGTCTATTGCGAGAAGCCGATCGCGACGAACTTTGAAGAGGCGCTCGAAGTCGTCAAGCTCGCCAATGCCAAGGGCGTCAAGCACGGCACGGTGCAGGACAAGCTGTTCCTGCCCGGCTTGAAGAAGATCGCGTTCCTGCGCGACTCCGGTTTCTTCGGCCGCATCCTCTCGGTGCGCGGCGAGTTCGGCTATTGGGTGTTCGAAGGCGGCTGGCAGGAGGCACAGCGGCCGTCCTGGAACTACCGCGACGAGGACGGCGGCGGCATCATCCTCGATATGGTCTGCCACTGGCGTTACGTGCTCGACAACCTCTTCGGCAACGTCCAGAGCGTGGTCTGCATCGGCAACACCGACATTCCCGAGCGCTTCGACGAGCAGGGCAAGAAGTACAAGGCGACCGCGGACGATTCCGCCTACGCGACCTTCCAGCTCGAGGGTGGCGTCATCGCCCACATCAACATGTCCTGGGTGACGCGCGTCTATCGCGACGACCTCGTCACCTTCCAGGTCGACGGCACCCACGGCTCGGCGGTCGCCGGCCTCACCGACTGCATGATCCAGGCGCGGCAGGCGACGCCCCGGCCGGTGTGGAATCCCGACGAGAAGCGGCTGCATGATTTCTACGGCGACTGGCAGAAGCTGCCCGACAACGTCACCTACGACAACGGCTTCAAGGAGCAGTGGGAGATGTTCATCCGCCACGTCTACGAGGATGCGCCCTACAAGTTCACGCTGCTCGAAGGCGTCAAGGGCGTGCAGCTCGCCGAATGCGCGCTGAAGAGCTGGAAGGAGCGGCGCTGGATCGACGTCGCTCCGATCAAGGCCTGATATTCCAATGCTAATGATTTCGTCATTGCGAGCGAAGCGAAGCAATCCAGAATCTTTCCGCAGAGGCAGCCTGGATTGCTTCGTCGCTTCGCTCCTCGCAATGACGGGGAGAGGTTCGAAGTCATGAACAAACCTGTGTTGCCGATGTCGTCATTGTCGCTCAAGCTGCCGAAGGCCGATCGCTCGATCGAGACCTACCGGCTCGCGGCCTCGCGCACGTTTCCCGCAAAGCTCGAGGGGCCGCTGAATCGCATCGCCTTCTCGGCCGTGCACACCGTTGCCGATCCATTCGCGGACAACGATCCCTGGTTGTCGGTCGCCGTCGACTGGGACAAGACCATCGCCTTCCGTGAGCACGTCTGGGATCTCGGCCTCGGCGTCGCCGAAGCCATGGACACCGCGCAGCGCGGCATGGGCTTGGATTGGCCGACCTCGCTTGAGCTGATCACGCGCTCGGTCGGCGCTGCCAAGCGCCGCAACGCGCTGGTGTTCTCCGGCGCCGGCACCGACCATCTCGCGGTGGAGGATGCCAGGAGCCTCGACGATGTGATCCGCGCCTATGAGGAGCAGATCTCGGCAGTCGAAAAGGTCGGCGGCCGCATCATCCTGATGGCCTCGCGCGCGCTGGCCAAGCTCGGTCGTAGCGCCGATGATTACGCCAAGGTCTACGACCGCGTGCTGTCCCAGGTCCGCGAGCCCGTCATCATCCACTGGCTCGGCGACATGTTCGATCCGGCGCTCACGGGATATTGGGGCACCAAGGATCTCGACAAGGCGATGGACACGGCTGTCGCCATCATCAACGGCAACGCCGCCAAGGTCGACGGCGTGAAAGTGTCGCTGCTCGACAAGCAGCGCGAGATCGACATGCGCCGGCGCCTGGACAAGCGCATCAAGATGTATACCGGTGACGATTTCAACTATGCGGAGCTGATCGCGGGCGACAGCGAAGGCTTTTCGCATGCGCTGCTCGGCATCTTCGATGCCATTGCGCCGGCGGCGTCCTACGCGCTGTCGCGGCTGGCAGCGGGCGATGAGGCCGGCTTCCACGACGTGCTGGGCCCGACCGTGCCGCTGTCGCGTCACATCTTCAAGGCGTCGACGCGGTTCTACAAGACCGGCGTCGTCTTTATGGCGTATCTCAACGGCCACCAGGACCATTTCACCATGGTCGGGGGACAGGAGAGCGCACGCTCGATGCTGCATCTGGCCGAGCTGTTCCGGCTCGCCGATCAGGCCGGCCTGCTCGCCAATCCTGAACTGGCGACGCGGCGGATGAAGACGGTGCTAGCCTCGCACGGGCTGGAAGAATGATGCGCGATTTCTCGTCCGACCATCGCTGGCTGTCGCTGAACACGGCGACAGTCCGCAAGCAGGGTGACCTCGTTCAGATCATTGATGCCTGCGCAAAGCATGGCATCCGCGCCATCGATCCCTGGCGTGATCAGGTCGCCGCCGTCGGCCTCGACCGCGCCGCGCGCGCGGTGCGCGATGCCGGCCTCGATCTCTCCGGCTATTGCCGTGGCGGCATGTTCACCTCGGACGCATCGCGCCGGGGCGAGGTGCGCGACGACAACCGGCGCTGTGTCGACGAAGCCAAGGCGCTGGGTGCGCCCTGCATCGTCCTCGTCGTCGGCGGCCTGCCGCAATATTCGCGACCGGGCAGTGAAGTATCGAAAGACATTTTGGCAGCGCGCGGGCAGGTCGAGGAGGCGCTCGCCGAGATGCTCGACTATGCGAAGCAGGCCAACCTGCCGCTGGCGATCGAGCCGCTGCATCCGGCCTATGCGGCCGACCGCGCCTGCGTGAACACGACAAAACAGGCGCTCGACATCTGCGACCGGCTCGATCCCGGCCGCAGCGGCATGCTCGGCGTCGCACTCGACGTCTACCACATCTGGTGGGACCCGGAGCTGATGGGCCAGATCGCGCGCGCCGGCAAGGATCGCCTGCTCGCCTTCCATGTCTGCGACTGGCTGGTGCCGACCAGAGACATCCTCAACGACCGTGGCATGATGGGCGACGGCGTCATCGACATCAAATCCGCGCGCGCCGCGGTCGAAGCGCAGGGCTTTGCCGGCTATTCCGAGATCGAAATCTTCTCGAATGACTGGTGGGGCAAGCCGATGGACGAGGTGCTGCGCACCTGCATCGCGCGCCACAAGACGGTGGTGTAGTTACCACAAGTGCGTCCCCCGCGGACTTGCGATTTGTTGCAGCGCGCCTTCTGCAGAACTGGTCCGGGGCGGGTTCGACCGGCTTGGCGGCCGACGCATGGACCCTCCCGCTGGCGAAGCGGCAAGCCGGTCGGAGTACCACCAATGATGAGGTGGACTGCCATCAGCTTCCAGGCAGAATATCATCATCTCGATGCCGCAGCCTCGTCACAGTCTGCGCCAGATTTGATGTGGTGATCAGTGGCATCAACGATCAGCAGGCGCGGCGGATGTACCCAAGCCTGTTGATCTTGAATGGCCCCGACGTGCAATCGTCGGGGCCATTGTTGTGATGAGGGCTGCGGATCTCTGCCGAAAGCCCCCGCGTGCTTTGTTGCAGCGAAGGGACCGCCAAGGACGATCATGGAATTCAATGTGTCGGGCCCAAATAGTTTCGAGACCGGGCGCGACTTAAAAGTCAGACGATTGCGCTACCATAGAGTCACCGTCAAACACCGGACTAGACTCGTCGTTTCGATCTGCGAAGCTGTGACAACACAAATGCGCTTGCAGACAAGCAGGTGCGAAGGGAGGTCCGCAGTGGAGAAAGTGCGACGCTTGCGTGCAATGAGCTCACTGTGCCGCCAACAGGCCGCGTACAACAGCATGAACAAATGGAAGCTGCTCGCAGAAGCGGAATACTGGGATCATCTGGCCGATCTGGCGTTGTCTTCTCACTTCCAGCAGTGCAACTCACTTCCAACGACGCAATCCCATTGGCTCGAATGAGATAGAGCAGCCTCGAGCGATCACAAGCACCAATGATGCCGGGCGGAAGATGATTTCCGCGTGGTACCGGCACGAGGCTATCGTTTGCGAGTCACTGCACTCTCACAGAGGCCGCGGCGGGGATATGCCCGGTCTCGTTGAGCTTTGAAGCAGAGCGATTACGTCACCCAGCGTCGTTTGGGCGCTGCGCAAATTGCAACGAGAGAACGCACCCCCTCACTGATCTGCGACCTGTTGCAGCGTGTTAAAGCGCGCCTTCTGTTCGCTGCTCAGCGTGGTATAGAACTCGTCCAGGGCAGGCTCGACCAGCTTGGCGGCCGTCAGCATGGCCTCCAGCCGGTGCTGCATCGCCTCGAGCCGTCCGACCGGGGTCAGGGGCACATCATTGGGGCAGGCCGCCTGCAGGTCCTGAACGCCCTTCGCCGTCGCTTCACTGAGGCGATCGAGCGCCTCCTTCTGCTTGCCTGCGGGGTGGAGCACGGCCTCGATCCTCTGGATTGGCAACTCGGTCAGGCCGGACTTGGGATCGCCGCAGCTTTGCGCGCTGGCTTCCTGCTGCTGGGACGAGCGCTCGCCGACGTTGGGGCCGAGCGCGTTGAAGCGGGCCTGCTGTTCGTCACTGAGCGAGTTGTAAAAAGCCTCCAGTGCCGGTCGCACGATCTTGACGGCCTCCAGCGTCGCGCTGACGCGATTCATCATCGCACGCAGGCGGCCCGGCGGAGTCAGTGCATAGGTCTCTGCACAGGAATCCTTGAACACATCGGCAGCCTTGGCCGCTGCGGTCTTCAACTCGTCGAGCAGCGCGCGTTGCTCCGGCGTCGGCCGCACGGCTCGCGCGATATCGGCCAACGGCCAGGCGGTGACGCCCCTGTCTGGTCTGCCGCACAATTGCTGGAGCGCCTGCGGGCTCACGCTGGCGCGCGGACGCGAGCGGCCGCCGCCCGCTTGCGGGTAGTCATACGGGTTGGTGCTGGCATAGGCGGAATAGGGGCCGCCATCACCCCAGAACACGGTGTCGACGAGGTCGTCATACGCGTACGCCCAATAGCCGGGCTCGTAGGCATAGGACCAGAAGGTGTAGTCGAAAATGTCGGAATAGGCGTAAGGCCAGAACACGGGCCCAAGCCAAGCCACGAACACCGCGGGATGGCGATGTCGCCAGGCCTGCCGGGGAGCCCAGCCGCTCTGGCGGGTGGTGAGCGCCGCCTGGGCTTGCGCAGGGGCCTGCTCGCGGAAGCGCTCGGCAAACCGTCCGCGCTGGGCGGCCTGGGCAGCGGCCGCAATCGCCGGCGTCCGCCCGGTCGGAGCTTGCAGTCCAAGTCGCTGTTGGCGTGCCAGATCGCTTTGCTGAGCGCGCTGCTCACGGTCAAGCAAGCGGTTCTGCGTCTGGAGCGTCCGCTGCTGCTCGCGCAACGCCCGCGCGCCTTCCGGTTTCTGCGACTGGAGTTGCTGCACGCGCTGCTGCAGGCGATCGATGCGGGTCTGGCGTTCCGTCGTCTGGCGCGACAGCAGCTCGCGCTGCCGCTGCTGCACGATCTGCTGGCGCTGCTGGATTTGCTGCTGGCGCTGTTGCGCGCGCTGTTCGATCTGATCTCGCCGCGACAGCCGCTCGCTCGCGGTCGGCGGTCCGCTGGGCCGCGAGGGGGCCGCGATCTGCGGCGTCGGCCGGGGTGCCATGGTCGGACGTTGCGGTGCTGCCGGCGCCCGGTGGAATTCAGGCCGCGGCGCCGCTATGTGCGGGGCCGCCCGCGGCGGTGCAGCGAAATGCGGGGTCGGACGCGGTGGCGGCGAGGCGATATGCGGCGCGGGATGTGGCGCCATCGCCGGCCGCTGCGGCATGGCCGGGGGATGGAATGCCGGCGCGGCGGGACGCGCCATGGCTGGCGGCGGCGCTGGACGCGCCATGGCCGGTGGTGCTGCTGGCCGTGCCGCCGGCGCTGGGCCGGGTGGCCCGCCCCTTCCATGTCCCTGGCCGGGTCCTTGGGCGAACGCACTGATGCTCGCCGCCAGCATCGAAACACCAACCAAAATAGCCGTCAGGCAAACGCCACGCGGAAGCATGATTGTCGCTCCCAGCTCGTAATAGCCCACGACGTTCAACGCGCGGCTGGCGGAATCGTTCGTGGTTGGCCATCGCCGGCATTGCGGTCTTCCGACGCAGGCAGTCTCAAGAGAAATCCTGCCTCAGGGTGGTGGCGAGCCGCTCCAGCGCCCAGTCGATTTCAGGCGGCCGTCCAGCTTGAGCCAATTGCGGGCAGGGTGCTGATGACCTGTTGCAGCGCGCCGAAGCGCGCCTTCCGCTCGCCGTTCAGCGTGGCATAGAACTCGTCCAGCGCGGGTTCGCCCCAGCTTGGCGGCCGTTAGCGTGAGCCCTCTGCATTGACTTCCGCTTTCAGCGGCAGAACGGACATTGGTCGGACTTACTGCTGGCTCGCCCGGTCCGGCACGCTAAGACGCGCGATTGAGAAAGATCGGCAGTCCCTGTTTGTTGGCGTAGATGGGGCGGTAGCGCTCCGTGTTGTAGCTGCTCGCAACGTCCAATTTGCGCGGACCGAGCTTGGCGTCAGGGATCGGCACGAGGTCGTAGCGGCCCTCGACCAGCGCCGACATGAGGCCGGTCTTGCTTTGTAGCATGGCATCGTAGGCCATGTTACCGAAAGTCAGGGCCACAAGCTTGTCGATGAAGTCCGGATCGCCCGATCGCAAATCGTAGGTGAGGTCGGAGGTGATCGTCTCCTCGCCGGTGCGCTGCTTGATCTCGTCGGCAAGCGATTCCGCCACGTTGGCCTTCTTGCGGTGACCGTAGGCGTCAGGCTCGCCGTATTCCCGCAGCTTGTGGCCTTCCCACTGAGCTCCCTCGCTGAGCACGATCAGCGCGTAGTTGCTTGGATTGGCGCGCTTGTCCTCGATGAGCAACCGGATCAGCTTGTCGAGGTCGACCTTATACTCCGGTATGACACATCGTATCGAGGTCGCATACGCGGTGTAGAGTGCCGTAAATCCGGCATCGCGGCCAAAGACGCGGAAAATGCCAATTCGCTCATGCGAGCCGACGGTGGTGCGCTGCCGCTGGATGGCATCGCTGGCGCGGGTGATCGCGGTCGAGAAGCCGATGCAGTACTCGGTGTTGTGGACATCATTATCCATCGTCTTCGGGATGGCGATGATCTTGACGCCGAGTTCGTTGAGCTTGGCCGCATAACTGAGCGTGTCGTCGCCGCCAATGGCGATCAGGTGTTCGATGCCAAGTCCCGAAAGGTTGGCGAGCACCCGGCTGGTGAGGTCCCACGTCTTTGTCGCGATGCCGCCGTTTGTGCTCAGCGAGACCGGAACATCATTGCCGACGAGATGATCGGGCAGCTTTTGTATTTTGGAGGGATTGACGCGGCTCGAGTGCAGCACGGTGCCGCCGCGCCGGTCGATGGTTCGAGTGTTTTCACGGTTCAGCGGGATGACGTAGTGGGACCTGCTGTTTGGGTCGTCGAGGTTCAGGTGCGTGAGGGCCTCCCAACCACGGCGCAGGCCGACAACCTCGATGTCGTCCTCACTGCCGCGATAAGTCACGCTCTTGATGACTGCATTGAGGCCGGCGACGTCGCCGCCGCCCGTGAGAATGCCGATGCGTCTTTTGGCCATATCCACCTCCCGGATCGGCATGTCGTCATAGCGTCTGCATCTGTCGATTGAACGGTGAACGTCGCTCCGGCTTCTGATTGGAGACGGTCGCTACTCGGCCGCTTCCGGCTTGCGGTCGTCGCGCAGTCGAAAACGCTTCAGCAGTCCGGACACGGTGTCGCGGAAGCCGCCATATTCCAGTTCGGAATAGGGGAGCATGGCGGCGCCTGACCAGCCTTGGCTGCGCATCTCGATGGCCTTGCGCTGGGCGCACCGGCGGACCTCATCCCATGCCGGGTTGTCGAAGAAATCGGTGTAGGACTCGGCAAAGCGGCCTTCCCTGTCGATCGAAAAGCCGACGCAAGAAACGATCGGCAGGCAGTACATGCCGGTAACGGGCGTGTTGAGTGGCACCGGCATGAGCGGCATCACATGCGAGCCGCGTGCATCGCCGCCCACGAAGTGCGCTTTGGCGAACGGCGAGAGTATTTCCTCCGGAGCCGGGAAAATCCCCTGGTTCCTGACGATCGCGACTGGATCATCCTTGCCCGTGTACTTGCCTGCGATCGCGTGGAGGCGCTGTGCCGAAACGGCCACGACGACCTCGCCATGGGTTCGAGAAACGATGCGATCGATGCCGAAGCGCTCGTTGTCGCGAAGCAGGGCGGCAATGTGGTAGCTGTCGGCGGGTGCGTCGAGCTCGAGTAGGCTGTCGCCGGCGGTGTTGTCCATGTCGATGACATGGAAACGGAATCCCTTGATCATCGGAGGAAGCATCAGCCCGGCGCAGTACATTGGGTCGGCAAAGGCGAGATAGAGCGGCAGGTTGTAGGCGCCGGGGCCGCATTTGTCGGCCGCGAACACCATGAAGGACTCAGCGGGTCGCACGCCGGAGAGGCTGTGGTCGAAGCTGAGCTCGGCGACGCCTGGGCCGGCGCCGCGAATGTTCCCGGAAGGCGCGTCGGCGAGAAGATCCTGGCCAGCGCCATAGAGTCCGGAGGTTTTCGCGACCGAGGTGGCCGCGAGGAACGTCTTCCAGGCGAGTTGATGGACCTCGGAGCTTCCTTCGCCCCGTGTATGCGTCATGATGATCGCAATGTCGTCGCCGGTGTGGCAGATGAAGGCGTCGATCAGCAGACCATTGCAGATCGCCTTGGCAACCTCGCCCTCAACAACTGCGATCATGCGTGAAGACGGTTTCGTATGCCCGCCAACGGAGCCAACGTCAGCTTTGATGACTGAAAGAGTGAGTCTCATGAGCATTTCTCCGATCCGCGCAGCTCAACGCCGTCGGCCTCGGCGCTTGCTGCGCCGGGCACGGCGCTGCTCATTCGCGGACAAAACGTCCGTCGCCCCGATAGGTTCCACGCACCCCGTTCATCCGGTTGCCGGGATCATGCGCGTCACTATTTGCTGCGCTGCACGAGTCCGGTTCTGGCCGGGCCGCTAACTCGTCGTTGGCCGGGGCCGGCAATTCGATCTTCCGATGCAAGCAGCCTCATGAGAAATCCTGCGTGAGGGTCGTGGCAAAGCGCTCCAGCGCCCAGTCGACCTGATCGCTGGTGATCACCAGCGGCGGAGCGATGCGGATCGTGTGCTCATGGGTATCCTTGGCGAGGATGCCCTTGCCCTGGAGCGCCTCGCAGTAGCGGCGAGCGCGGCCGGCCTCGGGATGCAGCTCGACCGCCAGCATCAGGCCGCGCCCGCGCACCTCGCGGATCGTGTTGGCGCGAATGTTTTTCAAGCCTTCCAGAAAGCGCGCGCCCTGCCTGGCCGCGTTCTCGATCATACCTTCCTCGACCAGCACACGCATCGCCGCCCGCGCCACCGCGCAGGCAAGCGGGTTGCCGCCGAAGGTCGAACCATGCTGCCCGGGTCTCAAGGTCCCGAGCACGTCGCTGTTGGAGAGCACCGCCGACACCGGGTAGAAGCCGCCGGACAGGGCCTTGCCGAGCAGCGTCACGTCCGCCTCGATTCCCTCGTGCTGTTCGGCGAGCAGCTTGCCGGTGCGGCCGAGCCCGGTCTGGATCTCGTCGAGCACCAGCATCACATGATTGGTGGTGCAGAGCTCCCGCACCTTCGTGAAATATCCGGCTGGAGGAATGACGACACCGGCTTCGCCTTGGATCGGCTCGACCAGAAAGGCGACTGTGTTTGGGGTCATTGCCTCCTCCAGCGCCGCGGCGTCGCCGAACGGGATGATCTTGAAGCCCGGCGCGAACGGCCCGAAATGCGTGCGTGTCTCGGGGTCGGTTGAAAAGCCGACGATGCCCAGCGTGCGTCCGTGGAAATTGTTGGCGCAGACGATGATCTCGGCCTGGCCGTCCGCCACGCCCTTCACCTCATAGCCCCATTTGCGGACCGACTTGATCGCGCTTTCGACCGCCTCCGCGCCGCTGTTCATCGGCAGCACCTTATGGGAACCGGTGAGCGCTGCGATCTCCTCGTAGAACAAGGCGAGCTGGTCGTTGTGGAAGGCGCGCGAGGTGAGCGTCAACCTGTGCGCCTGTTCGACCATCGCAGCCAGGATCTTGGGGTGGCAGTGGCCCTGGCTGACCGCCGAATAGGCCGAGAGGCAATCGAGATAACGGTTGCCGTCGGTATCCCAGACCCAGACGCCTTCGCCGCGCGACAAAACGACCCCGATCGGCTCGTAGTTACGGGCCCCAAAGCGTGCTTCCGTTGCGATGAAATCAATGACCGACGAGCTCATCTGTCGTCACTCCATTGCGGCGCGCGGGGGCGGCAACCGACTGCATCGGCGGCCTTCAGCATGATTTGGGTATCAGCCTGCCCTCCTGGAAGCCCACATGCGCCAATGGCGCGGTGCGGCCCGATTTGCGCGCAACGTCAGATGGTTCTGCAGCACCACAGGGTGTCGTTGGTCGACCCAGCCTCTACTGTGCATGGGGTTGTTTTCGACTTTTTGTTTTGAGCCCTCAGCCGATCGCGCAGGGCACGCTCAAAAATCCGCGGAACCGCACCCGTCCGCCCCGCACCGGCTGGCCGCTGACGGCATAGTTCGGGAAGCGCGCCAGGAAGCGCGAGATCGCAATCGCACCCTCCAGCCGCGCCAGCGCCATGCCGGCGCATTGATGCGCGCCGGTGGCGAACGCAAGATGCCGGTTCGGCGTGCGCGCGACGTCGAAGCTTTCAGGGTCCGGAAACTGCGCGGGGTCGCGGTTGGCAGCGCCGATGCACAACGTCACCGACGTCCCGGCCTCGAGCATGACGCCGCCGAGCTCGACCTGCTCGGTGGTCATGCGGTTGCCGAGCTGGTTCGAGCTCTCGTAGCGCAGCATCTCCTCGACCGCGGTCTTGATCAGGTCGGAGTTGCCGATCAGCCGCTGCTTCTGGTCCGGGTTCCGGTGCAGCGCGACGAGACCGTTGCCAATCAGGTTCGTCGTGGTCTCGTGGCCGGCATTGAGCAGGAAGATGCAATTGTGCAGCAACTCCTTCTCGGTCAGCCGTTCACCGTTCTCCTCGCCCTGGATGAGACGCGTCAGCACGTCGCGCTCGGGATTGCCCGGTCGCTCGCGCCGGCGCGCAACCAGCGTCTGGAGATAGCCGAGAAAATCCGTCACCGCCTTGTTGCCGCGCGCGGCGACGTCCGGCGACACCACCGGCTCGAGCGCGCCGAGGATCGCCAGCGACCAGTCGCGCAGCGGCGTGCGCTCCTCATGGGGCACGTCGAGCAGATTGCCGATCACCTCGATCGGGATCGAGGCGGCGAAATCCTCGATCAGCTCGCAATGGCCCTTGGCGGCGATGGCGTCGAGCAGGCCGTCGACCAGCTTGACGATGTCGGGCTCCATGCCTGCGATTGCGCGCGGCGACAGCGCGCCCATGATCAGGCGGCGCACGCGGGTATGCGCGGGCGGGTCGTTGAAGACGAGGCTGGTGGTGTGGTGCTCGTAGAGCGGCGTGTCGCCGTATTTCGGCGCGAACTCGCGCTTCTTGTCCGAGCTGAACGACTTGGTGTTCTTGTAAGTGGTGACGAGATCGTCATAGCGGGTCAGGAACACGGTGCCGTTCGGCAGGCGCTTGACCGGCTCGCTCTCCCGCAGTGCACGATAGGTCGGATAGGGATCGTCGTAGAATTCCGCTGTCAATTTCTCCAGGTCGAAATTGGCCGCCAGTTCTTTCGCACTTGCGTTCATCCGCCATACTCGCCGGTTGAGACCGTTATGCTGTTTTCGCTCTTTCGAGCGGCTCCGATCACCGTCTACAGTCGTGCCGTGATTTGCAAGCCGACCGGACAGGAAAATGCACGCCCGCGCTGACGCTGCCGACACAGGCGCCGAGTCTAGTACTCTTTGGCCCGACGATATCTTCGCGACATTGCAACGCTTCGACGTCCGGCAGGTGCCTTACGTGCCCGACGCCGGCCATTCGAAGCTGATCCAGCGCGTGCTGGGCTCCTCCACGATGCGCGGCATTCCGCTGACGACGGAAGAGGAGGGCGTGGCGCTGCTCGCCGGCGCCTGGACTGGAGGACAGCGCGGCGTGCTGCTGATGCAGTCGAGCGGCGTCGGCAATTGCATCAACATGCTGTCGCTGATCCCGATCCTGCGCTTTCCGTTCCTCACGCTCGTGACCATGCGTGGCGAGTGGGGCGAGTTCAATCCGTGGCAGGTGCCGATGGGATCGACCACGCAGGGCGTGTTCGAGCTGTCGGGCGTCCAGGTGCTGCGCGCCTCGAACGCGGCCGAGGTGCCGGCCGTGCTGGAGGCTGCTGCAGCCCAGGCCTACAACGCGCTCACGCCCACCGCCGTCCTGCTGTCGCAGCGCCTGATCGGCGCCAAGGTTTTCATCAAATGAGCAAGGCCAATCTCCTCGACCGCCGTCAGGTGGTCTCCGCGCTGCTGGCGAACCGCAAGGACATCGTCGCGATCGGCGGCCTGGGCGCCTCCACCAACGACATGTGTGCCGCCGGCGACCACGCCCGCAATTTCTATCTCTGGGGCGGCATGGGCGGCGCTGCGATGATCGGGCTGGGGCTCGCGCTGGCGCAGCCGACGCTGCCGGTGCTGGTCATCACCGGCGACGGCGAGATGCTGATGGGGATGGGCAGCCTTGCCACCATCGGCCTGCAGAAGCCGTCCAACCTTTCGATCGTGGTCCTGGACAACGAGGCCTATGGCGAGACCGGCGGCCAGACCAGCCACACTGCGGCCGCCGCCGACCTCGTCGGTGTTGCCAAGGCCTGCGGCATCAAGGACAGCCAGTCGATCTCGACCATGGCCGAGGTGGAGGCTTTCGCGAAAGCGGTCCACGACGTCTCGGCCGGGCCGCGCTTTGCCAATGTGAAGATCGACAGCGCCAGCCTGGAGCGGATCCTGCCCACCCGGGACGGGACCTACATCGTCAACCGAATCCGTGGCGACCTCGGCTTCCAGCCGATCTAGGTCGATGCTGTCGGCTTGGCCTTAAGGACGTGATCCTGCTCGCGAGCCGTGCAGGCGCGGCCAATTTCCACTGAAATTACAACGCATTCTGGTTGCGATGCAGCATATTGCTTGACTTTTGCGTGGGTGAGTGCTTACTCACTAGCATGAGCTCACTGCGTATGACGAGCGACCTGAGGCGTCAGTTGATCCTCGGTGCCGCGAAACGCTGCTTTTCCCGACACGGCTATAACGGCACCACAACGAAGAGCGTGGCTGCCGCCGCTGCCATTTCCGAAGCGCTGCTGTTCAAGCACTTCCCGTCCAAGGCGGCGCTCTACGCCGAGATCCTGACCGACGAGTGCGAGGCGGACCCGGCCTTGATGGAGCTGCTCGAGCGGGAGCCGTCGACGGCCGCCCTGGTCGAACTGATCCGCGGCATGGTCCAGCACTTCCTCCACATCGCTGATGGTCCCGACCAGGAAGAGGCGCAGCGCCTGCGACTGATGGCCACCAGCCATCTGGATGACGGGGAATTCGCCCGTCTGCTATATGCCAAGATCGAGAAGCTGATCGGGGCGGTCTTCGTCGCCTCGCTCGAGCGTGCGGTGGCCGCCGGCGACGCGCGGCCCTGCACTGGCGATCCACTCAACCTTTTCTGGTTCGCGCATCATTCGGTGATGACGGCGGCGCTGACCAGACTGCCGGCCACGCCCTGTCTTGCTTACGGCAAGGCGAACGACCTGGAACGCCAGCTCTGTGAGTTTCTCCTGAGGGGTATCGGACTTAACGACGCCGCAATTGCTTCGCATCTGGGCCACGATCTGGCCGCGGGTGTGAGCAAGGCGGCGATTGCAGAAAGCGCATGACAATGAACATCGTAACCGAACACAAGATTTCGGGCGAACCGATCGACAACAAGGCTCCCAAGCGGCCGGTCCGGCCGGTGCTGTGGTTCATCATCGTCGGCACGCTTCTCGGCGCGCTCGTCGGTGGCCTCGTCTGGTTCAATTATTTCCGCGGCCAGATGATCAAGCAGTTCTTCGCCAACAACAAGCCGCCGCCGACCGCCGTCAGCGCCGCCGAGGCGAAGTCGGAAGTGGTGCCGAACCTGCTGACCGCAGTCGGCGGCCTCGTCGCCGTGCATCAGGTCGACGTCAGCGCCGACGTCAACGGCCGCGTCACCGAGATCAAGTTCGAGCCGGGCGCGCATGTCGAAGCCGGCATGCCGCTGGTGCAGCTGTTCGACGCGCCCGATCAGGGCGATCTCGCCAACTACAAGGCGCAGGCGACCGTGGCGCAGCTCTCGCTCGACCGCGCCAAGCAGCTGGCGTCGCGCCAGTTCGGTCCGCAGGCGACCGTCGATACCGCGCAGGCGGCCTACGACCAGGCGCAGGCCGGCATCGCCAAGACCGAGGCGCTGATCTCGCAAAAGCTCGTGCGTGCGCCGTTCTCCGGCGATCTCGGCGTCCGCAAGGTCGAGCTCGGCCAGTATCTGACGGCCGGTACGGCGATCGTGTCGCTGACCGATCTGTCGGAGCTGTGGGCTAACTTCACCGTGACGGAAAAGGATTCCGCCAACCTGAAGGTCGGCCAGACGGTCCGGCTGAAGGTCGACGCCTATCCGGGCCGTATCTTCGAGGGCAAGGTCACGACGATCGAGCCGCAGATCGCCACCGACACCCGCAACATCCGCGTGCAGGCGACGATCGCCAATCCCGAGAAGATCCTGAAGCCCGGCATGTTCGTGACCACGACGGTGGTGCTGCCGGACAAGCCGGCCGTGATCACCGTTCCGGAGACGGCGGTCGACTACACGCTGTACGGCGACTCCGTGTTCGTGATCGCCGAGAAGAAGGAAGAGGACGGCAAGACCAGTCTCTCGGCGGTGCGCACCTTCGTGCAGACCGGCAACCGCGTCGAGGGTCGCGTCGAAATCGTCAAGGGTCTGAAGGCCGGCGACAAGGTCGTCGCCGTCGGCCAGCTCAAGCTGCAATCGGGTGCGCCGGTGTCGATCTCGACCGACCCGGCACCGCAGATCCCGGCGCAGCCGCCTCGTTACTGATCCCATACATCGAAGTGATCCGGCCCGGCCGGATCACTTTTCTGAAGACAAAGAAATCGAGATCGCCGCGATGGCCCTTACCGATATTTTCATCAAGCGCCCGGTTCTGTCGGTCGTCGTCAGCCTGCTGATCCTGTTGATCGGTCTGCGCGCGGCGATGGTGCTGCCGATCCGGCAATATCCGAAGCTGTCGAACACGGTCATCAACATCACGACCGTCTATCCCGGCGCGTCCGCGGATTTGATCCAGGGCTTCATCACCACGCCGATCGAGCAGGCGGTCGCCTCCGCCGAGGGCGTGGACTACATCACCTCGTCCTCCGTGCTCGGCACCTCGACGATCCAGGTCTACATCAAGCTGAACTTCGACCCGAACCAGGCGCTCACCGAGGTGCTGGCGAAGACGAACTCGGTCAAGTACCTGATCCCGAAGGAATCCAACGACCCGATCGTCACCAAGACCACGGGCCAGACCACGGCCGTGATGTATCTCGGCTTCTCCTCCGAGGAGCTGTCCGGCTCGGCGATCTCGGACTATCTGACGCGCGTGGTGCAGCCGGTGCTGTCGACGGTCGACGGCGTCGCCTCGGCCGACATCCTCGGCGGCCAGACCTTTGCGATGCGGCTGTGGCTTGATCCGGTGAAGATGGCCGGTCGCAACGTGTCGCCGGCGGACGTGGCCGCCGCGATCACCGCCAACAACTTCCAGTCCGCGGCGGGCCAGACCAAGGGCTATCTGATCGTCTCGAACGTCTCGACGAATACGGGCCTGACCGACGTCAACCAGTTCAAGAAGATGATCGTCAAGGCTAAGGACGGCGGCTTCGTCCGGATGGAGGACATCGCCACCGTCGAGCTTGCTGCCCAAAGCACGGACGCCAGCGTCGCCTTCAACGGCGAGCACGCGATCTTCATCGGCGTGCAGGCAACGCCGCAGGGCAATCCGCTGACGCTGGTCAAGGGCGTGCGCGCGCTGTTCCCCGAGCTCGAGCGCAACCTGCCGCCGTCGATGAAGATGAAGGTCGCCTACGACTCGACCAAGTTCATCCAATCCTCGATCGACGAGGTGGAGAAGACGCTGGGCGAAGCCGTGATCATCGTGATCGTGGTCATCTTCCTCTTCCTGGCCTCGTTCCGCTCGGTCATTATTCCCGTCGTCACGATTCCGTTGTCGATGATCGGCGTCTGCACGCTGATGCTGGCCCTTGGCTTCAGCTTCAACCTGCTGACCCTGCTCGCGATGGTGCTCGCGATCGGCCTCGTGGTCGACGACGCCATCGTCGTGGTGGAGAACATCCATCGACATCTGGAGGAGGGGAAGACACCGGTCCAGGCGTCGCTGCAAGGCGCGCGCGAAATCGTCGGCCCCGTCATCTCCATGACCATCACGCTCGCGGCGGTTTACGCCCCGATTGGTTTTCTCGGCGGTCTCACCGGCTCGCTGTTCCGTGAATTCGCCTTCACGCTCGCCGGCTCGGTGATCGTGTCGGGCGTGATCGCGCTGACGCTGTCGCCGATGATGTGCTCGGTGCTGCTCAAGAACACCGAAGAGGGCCGTTTCGCCAAGCTCGTGAACCGGGTGTTCGGCGCGATGACGCGCTGGTACGGCCGCAAGCTCGACCGCTCGCTCGACTACAAGGCGATCACGGGCCTGTTCGCGATCACGATCCTCGGACTCGTCGGCTTCCTCTACATGCACACCTCGAAGGAGCTGGCGCCTGAGGAGGACCAGGGCATCGTGTTCGCGGTGACCAAGGCGCCGAAATACGCCAATATCGACTATGTCGATTTCTACGGCGAGAAGCTCGACAAGGAATTCCAGAAATTCCCCGAGACCGATCTGCGCTTCGTGCTGAACGGCATCAACGGCCCGCAGGGCGGCATCGCCGGCATGCTCTTGAAGCCATGGGAGGAGCGCAAGCGCTCGTCGATCGCGCTGAAGCCGCTGGTGCAGGCCGAGCTCTCCAAGATCGAGGGCGTGCAGGCCTTCGCGTTCAACCTGCCGCCGCTGCCGGGCGGACCGGGCGGCCTGCCAGTGCAGATGGTGATCAACTCCACCGCCGGCTTCCAGACGGTGTTTGAGCAGATGGAGAAGCTGAAGGCCGCCGCGCGTCAGAGCGGCATGTTCATCGTCTCCGACAGCGACCTTGCCTACAACCAGCCGAACGTGACGGTGACGATCAACCGCACCAAGGCCCAGGATCTCGGCATCAACATGCAGAACCTCGGCTCTACGCTCGCGGTGCTGCTCGGCGGCAACTACATCAACCGCTTCAATCTTGAGGGCCGTTCCTACCAGGTGATCCCGCAGGTGCCGCGCGGCCAGCGGCTCTCGCCGGAATCGCTCGGCGGCTACTACGTGACGACCAACACCGGCCAGCAGCTCCCGCTGTCGACGGTGGTGTCGATCGAGACCAAGACCGATCCGAATTCGCTGACGCATTATAATCAGCTGAACTCGGCAACGTTCTCGGCCGTGCCGATGCCCGGTGTGACCATCGGTGCCGCGGTCGACTTCCTCGAAGGTGAAGCCAAGAAGCTGCCGCAGGGCTTCAGCCACGACTATCTGGCTGACTCCCGTCAGTACGTGCAGGAAGGCAACCAGCTCGCGATCACCTTCGGTTTCGCGCTGATCATCATCTTCCTGGTGCTGGCGGCGCAGTTCGAGAGCTTGCGCGACCCGTTCGTGATCATGATCTCGGTGCCGATGGCGATCGTCGGCGCGCTGATCCCGCTGTTCTTCGGCGTGGCGACCATGAACATCTACACCCAGGTCGGTCTGCTCACCCTGGTCGGCCTGATCACCAAGCACGGCATCCTGATGGTGGAGTTTGCCAACGAACTCCAGGTCAACGAGCGGCTCGACCGCCGCTCGGCCATCGAGATGTCGGCCCGCATTCGTCTCCGGCCGATCCTGATGACGACGGCCGCGATGGTGACCGGCCTGATCCCGCTGCTGACCGCGACCGGTGCGGGCGCGGCCAGCCGCTTCTCGATCGGCCTGGTCGTCGTCGCCGGCATGTCGATCGGCACGCTGTTCACGCTGTTCGTGCTGCCCGCCGTTTACGTCGTGCTGGCAACCGACCATCGCGCCGCGGCCGATTCCGATCGGAACAAGCAGGTCAATGAGCTCGACCTCGACTCCTCCAAGGCGCTGCGGCCGACCTGAGGCCCGCAATCAGGCGAACCATAGGGCGGCAGCGGTCCATCCGTTGCCGCCCTTTTTGTTTGTATCTGGGGCTTGGGGTGCCGTTAGGCCTGAATTGACCCTTCCCGCGCCGGCAAGAGACAAGGTCCGGCCTTCTTGCTAGGTTCGGCGGGATGACCCTCTCCCTCCATCCCGACACCCCGCAAACCAGGACGCTGCCGAGCGCGTCCGCGGATGGCGTCGTGCCCGAAGCGGCAGGACGGGGGATCAGAATCCGGCTGTTCACCAAATATGTCGGGCTGTTCGTGGCCGTGGTCGCCATCGCCCTGCTGGCGAACGGCCTGTTCGAGGTCTTCTTTTACTATCGCGAGCACAAGGCCTCGCTGATCCGGGTCCAGCACGAGCAGGCCGAGGCGGCTGCGGCCAAGATCGGCCAATTCGTCAAGGAGATCGAGAACCAGCTCGGCTGGACCACGCAACTGCCGTGGTCGGCGGGCTCGGTCGAGGAGCGCCGGTTCGACGCGTTGCGGCTGCTGCGCCAGGTGCCCGCGATCACCGAGCTCGCCCAGGTCGATGCGACCGGCCGGGAGCGGCTGCGGGTCTCCCGGCTCGCGATGGACGCGATCGATAGCGGGATCGACCTGTCGGACGATCCCAAGTTCACCGAGGCGGTCGCGCACAAGGTGTTTTACGGACCGGTCTACTTCCGCCGGGAATCCGAGCCCTACATGACGCTGGCGCAGGCTGGGGCGCGCAAGGATGCCGGGGTCAGCATCGCGGAGGTGAACCTCAAGCTGATCTGGGACGTCGTGTCCCAGATCAAGGTCGGCGAGCATGGGCACGCCTATGTGGTCGGCCCGGAGGGGCGCCTGATCGCGCATCCCGATATCAGCCTGGTCCTGCGCAACACCGACATGTCTCATCTGGCGCAGGTTCGCGCCGCCCTGACAGGTGACGGCACGCTGGCTGACGCGCTTCCAGAGGCGCGCAACATCCAGGGTCAGAAGGTGCTGACCGCGTCGGCTCCGATCGCGCCGCTGCATTGGACCATGTTCGTCGAGCTGCCGGTCGAGGAGGCCTATGCGGCGCTCTATGCCGCGCTGGAACGGCTTGCACTGGTGTTGCTGGCGGCGTCGGTCTTCGCCGTGCTCGCCGGGATATTCCTGGCGCGCCGCATGGTCGGTCCGATCCAAGCGCTACGCAGCGGTGCCGAGCGGATCGGCGGCGGCGATTTCGCCCAGCGCATCTCGATCAAGACCGGCGACGAGCTCGAGGAGCTTGCGGACCAGTTCAACCATATGGGCGGGCGCCTGCAGGAATCCTACGCCGACCTCGAGAACAAGGTCGAGCAGCGGACCGGAGAACTGCGGCAATCCCTGAACGATCTGCGCGCCGCGCAGGACCGCCTGGTCCAGACCGAGAAGCTCGCCTCCCTCGGCCAGCTCACGGCGGGCATCGCCCATGAGATCAAGAATCCGCTCAACTTCGTCAACAATTTCTCCTCGGTATCGACGGAGCTGATCGACGAGCTCAATGAGACGCTGGAATCGGCTGCGCTCGACGGCAAGACGAAGGAGGAGGTCGACGAGCTGACCGGCATGCTCCAGAGCAACCTCGAAAAGGTGGTGCAGCACGGCAAGCGTGCCGATTCCATCGTCAGGAACATGCTGCTGCATTCGCGCGAGGGCTCCGGCGAGCATCGCCCCAGCGATATCAACGCGGTCGTGGAAGAGAGTCTCAATCTGGCCTATCACGGCGCGCGTGCCGAACGGCCCGCCTTCAACGTCACGCTCGAACGCGACTTTGACCCTGCCGCTGGCATGGCCGATATCTACGCGCAGGAGATCACGCGCGTCGTCCTCAATCTGGTCTCTAACGGCTTCTATGCGACGACGAGGCGCAAGGAGAATGCCGAAAAGGCGTTTGAACCCACCTTGCGCGCGTCGACGAAGAACCTCGGCAACGCCGTCGAGATCCGGATCCGCGACAACGGCACCGGCATTCCGCTGGAGGTGAAGGAGAAGATGTTCAATCCCTTCTTCACCACCAAGCCGGCCGGCGAGGGCACCGGCCTCGGCCTGTCCATGAGCCACGATATCGTCGTGAAACAGCACGGCGGTACCATCGACGTGAACACCGAACCCGGTGCGTTCACCGAGTTCATCATAACCCTGCCGCGCGTGATGGCAGCAGGCGGCACTCCCGGAGGCAGGACGTGAACGTTTATATCCTGGTCGTCGATGACGAGCCCGATGTCGAGGCGCTGTTCCGGCAGCAGTTTCGCCGCGACCTGCGCGCCGGCCGTTTCCAGATGGAATTCGCGCCATCCGCGCCCGATGCGCTGAAGCTCGCCGCCGAGGTGCGCGATCCCGCTTTGATCCTGATCCTGTCGGACATCAACATGCCCGGCATGAGCGGGCTCGACATGCTGCCCAAGGTGCGCGCCGAGCATCCGGACGTTCCGGTCATCATGATCACGGCCTATGGCGACGCCGAGACGCACCGCAAGGCGATGGAGCGCGGCGCCACGGGGCTCCTGACAAAGCCGATCGACTTTACGCTGCTGCGGCAGCAGATCGACACGAGGCTCGAGCAAGCCGCATGACTGCGACCATTCTCTTCGTCGACGACGAGCCGGATCTCGAACCACTGATCTTGCAAAAGTTCCGCAGGCAAATCCGCGATGGGCTGATCGACATCATGTTCGCGCGTGACGGCCTGGAGGCGCTGCAATCGCTCGAGCAGAATCCGCATGTCGACATGGTGGTCTCGGACATCAACATGCCGCGCATGGACGGGCTGTCGCTGCTGCAGAAGCTGCAGGAGGCCGAGGACAAGAAGTCGACGATCATCGTTTCGGCCTACGGCGACATGAGCAACATCCGCACCGCGATGAACCGCGGCGCGTTCGACTTCCTGACCAAGCCGATCGACTTCGTCGATCTGGAAGCCACGATCCAGAAGACCATTCGCCACATCGAGATGCTGCGCGAGGTGCGGCGCCGCCAGATCGAGGCCGAGCGCGCCCATGCCGCGCTGTCGCGCCACTTCTCGCCCGAGCTTGCGAGGCGCCTCGCCGCGAGCGGCGAGGGTGAGGGCATCCAGGTGCAGTGGCGCGATGTCGCGACCATCTTCACCGATATCACCGGCTTCACCTCGCTGATCGAGAGCGCGCCGCCCGAGACGCTGGGCGAGCTTCTCAACGAGTATGTCGGCGGGATGACCGAAGTCGTCTTCACGCATGAAGGGACGGTCGCCAAGATCATCGGTGATGCGATCCAGGTGCTGTTCAATGCGCCCGGCGATCAGCCGGACTATGCGACACGCGCGGTCGCCTGCGCCCATGATCTCGACGCCTGGGCGCAGGATTTCTGCGCGCGCCAGAAGGCCAGGGGCGTGAATTTCGGCACCACCCGCATCGGCATCCACGCAGGTCCCGCGCTGGTCGGCAATTTCGGCGGCAACCGCTTCTTCGACTACACCGCCTATGGCGATTCCATCAACATCGCGGCGCGGCTGGAAGCCGCCAACAAGCAGCTGGGAACGCGCATCTGCGTCAGCGCCAGCGTCGCCAAGGCGGCGGAGAATTTTCAGGGCCGTCCCGTGGGCGAGCTGATGCTGCGCGGACGCAGCGAGCCGCTGCGAGCATTCGAGCCGCTGCTCCCGGAAAAATTCGACGCGCCGGAGACGGCGCTCTATTCCGAGGCTTTTGCCAAGATGGAAGCCGGCGATGCCGCAGCCATGCCGGCCTTCGCCGCGCTGGTCGGCATGCACGCCGACGATTCCCTCGCGGGTTTTCACCTGAAGCGCCTGCTCAACGGCGCCAAGGGCGTTCGCATGCAACTGGACTAGGAGCTCGACATGGTCAGTCATTTCGCCGCCGGCAATTACCGCTTCATTCCGTCCGTGTTCCAGTATTCGGCCGGAGCTGTTGCGGACGATGGTTTTGAGATCGAGCGTGTCCGGTTCGATCGCCTGGTGCCGCTCGCCGAAGGATTCGCGCTGGCCGCGAAATACATCCAGGGGGCGGGGCGTCCGCTGACGGCGTTCTGCGCCTGCGAGCTGCGCTCACCGGCGGCCTTCAGCGAAGAAGGCTTTCGCGCGTTCAACCTGCATTATGTGAAGACGCTGTCCGAATGGGGCATCTTCGACGGCACCACCAATCCGGTAGCGCGCAGCAATGTCTGCCCCGAGGTCGATCCGCCGGCTGAGCCGTCGCTCTATGCGTTCTCGTTCACGCGGCCGACGACATCGAAAGCGCCGTCCTTCGTGATCGCCGGCGGCGCCGAGGCGCGCGAGGGCAGCGGCACCTATGTCGAGCGCACGGTGCGCTACCGTGATCTCAGCCCGGAAGGCCTGCGCGAGAAGGTGCGCTTCACCACGACGTCGCAGATGGAGAACCGGATGACGGCGTTCGGCTTCGGCTGGAAGGACACGACCGGCGTGCAGGCCTATTCCGTGCACGACTTCCACCACGCGCTGGTCGATGAGTTGGTCCGCCGCGGCGCGCTGCGCTCCGGCCTGACCTGGCATTTTGCCCGGCCGCCGGTGGTCGATCTCGAATACGAGATGGATTGCCGCCGGGTGCTGCGCGAGACGGTGATTTGAGATCCTCGAGGGCAATGCTCTCTCCGTTCCCTCCCCCCTTGCGGGGGAGGGCAGGGAGGGGGGTGCCACACGGGGATTCTCTCCAGCGCACACCGGCGCTCGGTGCATCTTCAACAACCGAGACCTTTTGCTGGGCTACCCCTCTCCCTAACCCTCCCCCTTGCGGGCAGGGCTATCGCATATGGCCAAACAAGGTGAGGAGGAAGCTGTCGTCCCAGCCGGCGCGCTTGATTTTTCGACGTATGGAGGTTGGGCTGGGACAAGATCGAAGGATGTTGAGTGCAAGCCTGCG
>NZ_JAVAYL010000124.1:0-501 GCF_054185225.1 Bradyrhizobium sp. 18BD
CTGGTTTTCTCGCCGAATAACCCTTTGTTTTTTGTGCCTGACTAGTGCTTTCGTATTAGATGATATAGTCAGAAAAAAATCTTTCTGCAAATTAAGATCTATTGATAAAGATGTTAGTGTGTCTGAAATATAACGGAGTTTGTGTTAAGGAGAGGTGGGGCAGGCTAACAACGCATGATGGTTTTTTATTTATCTTTATGTTTTATAATGAATTTTAATTTAATCTTATTTTTCTTTTTTAACATAAAAACAATACCTTTTGTGAATGTATTCAGCAATATTAAATTTTATAAAAATCATTTGAAGTATTGTGTTATTAGGCTATAAAAATTTTTTAAACAAAGAATATATTCTTGTTGTGGTGTGGTATTTATTGCTATTGATAAGCGTCAGACACAGAGAATATATTTTCAAGGCATGAATGAGATATGAATATTGACCAGCTTCATACTGAGAAGCTGGTCACAAAAAATGTCTATTATCGGCCTGCATTTTTCATAA
>NZ_JAVAYL010000125.1:0-501 GCF_054185225.1 Bradyrhizobium sp. 18BD
TACTGCAGTGTATAAGTTACCAGAATGTGAAATTGATGATGTAGTTGTCGTAGTTGTCGTAGTCGTTGTAGTTTGAGTCGTGTTGTAGTTATAGTTGTTGTAATTTGTATAATTTTCAGCAGCATCTGCATGATGTGCTTGACCTACTAATGCTGTGCCGATTCCTGCTGTTAACGTAGTTGCTGTTACTAATTTTTTCATGAATAAAGTCCTCCAAAGTTCTATATCTTTTTTTATAAATAAAACGTAGCGACTGTTTTATTCTCACATCTCGAATTGATGACAATAGTTAATTTAACAAAATTAATGCTTCTTGTGGGGAATGTTATTGATTTGTAAAAGAATAAAAAAACTTTGACTAATTTTGTAATAAAAATTAGTCAAAGTTACAATGAGATTAACAGATAATTAATAGGAAATATTTATTTGTAATATGTTTAAATAAATCGAATTGTTAAAGGTATTATATATTCTTGGCCATTATAATATTTGACACACGCA
>NZ_JAVAYL010000126.1:0-498 GCF_054185225.1 Bradyrhizobium sp. 18BD
GGAGATTTGGATATAATCACTAATAATATCAATGAAGAAGCGTTTTTGTTTGAAAATCTAAGCAATAACAATCCTGAAAAGAAGGAAGAAAATCACTTTTTGGACATCGTATTAAAAGGTGAAGAGAAAAACAAAAACGGAATCGGGGCAAGGATATTTCTTTATGACAAAGACAGTCACCAATATGCATTTTTCTCACCCGTAAGAGGTTATTTATCAAGCATTAATGCGCCGCTGCATTTCGGATTAGGAAATAAAATGCTGATAGATTCTCTGGAAATTTTCTGGAGTGACGGAAGATATCAGAAACTAAAAAACATTCCGACGAATCAGGTTTTACAGCTTTATTATGGAAAAGCACAGGAGAAACGGACGATTGCTGAAAAGCAGGAGCGCGTTTTTGAAAATATTACCGAAGAATTAGCAATTCATTATAAGCATCAGGAAAATAAGTTTAACGATTTTTATAATAATCCGCTCTTATTGAGACAATACTCC
>NZ_JAVAYL010000127.1:0-497 GCF_054185225.1 Bradyrhizobium sp. 18BD
GCTTTGAAGTAACGAAAAGCAGCACGATTTATAGTGCGACGAAAGCAGCAGTTCACACTATTACTCAAGGATTAGAAAAAGAGTTGGCAAAGACAGGTGTTAAAGTAACAAGCATTTCACCAGGAATGGTAGATACAGCAATAACTGCCGCATATAATCCAAGTGATCGTAAAAAGCTTGATCCACAAGATATTGCAGAAGCGGTATTGTATGCATTAACACAACCGAGTCACGTTAACGTGAATGAAATTACAGTGCGTCCTGTATAAAAATGTGTTTGAGGTGTGGGAGATAGACATTTAATGTAATAGCTATCGGTTTTGTTAATATTAGTAAGGCAATAATGATATAAAAGCATGATAGGCAATTATTCCTTGCACAATTTTCACTAACTGGTGATTTTAACAATCGAGTTAATGAATGGGGCGATGTTAGTGTTATGGTTTATAATCTGTAATGTTCATAATTATAGATTACAAAAATTTTTTCATTTTCCA
>NZ_JAVAYL010000128.1:0-497 GCF_054185225.1 Bradyrhizobium sp. 18BD
GCAATTACTGACTTCTAAAAAAATGCTTTATATCGCTAATGTTGATGAAGACGAAATTGGTGATGATGATAATGATAAAGTAAAAGCGATTCGTGAATATGCAGCGCAAGAAGACTCAGAAGTGATTGTTATTAGTGCAAAAATTGAAGAAGAAATTGCTACATTAGATGATGAAGATAAAGAAATGTTCTTAGAAGATTTAGGTATCGAAGAACCAGGATTAGATCGATTAATTAGAACAACTTATGAATTATTAGGATTATCAACATATTTTACTGCTGGTGTGCAAGAAGTACGTGCTTGGACATTTAAACAAGGTATGACTGCACCTCAATGTGCTGGTATCATTCATACTGATTTTGAACGTGGATTTATCCGTGCCGAAGTAACAAGTTATGATGACTATGTACAATATGGTGGCGAAAGTGGCGCTAAAGAAGCGGGCAGACAACGATTAGAAGGTAAAGAATATATTATGCAAGATGGCGATATCGTTC
>NZ_JAVAYL010000129.1:0-497 GCF_054185225.1 Bradyrhizobium sp. 18BD
TTATTATGTGATTGAAGTTAATCCTCGTGTTTCTCGTTCATCTGCACTTGCTAGTAAAGCCACAGGGTATCCAATTGCGAAGTTAGCCGCAAAAATTGCTGTTGGTTTAACATTAGATGAAATGAAAAATCCAGTTACTGGAACCACTTATGCCGAATTTGAACCGGCTTTGGACTATGTTGTTTCCAAAATTCCTCGTTGGCCTTTTGACAAATTTGAAAAAGGTGCTCGAGAACTAGGAACGCAAATGAAAGCAACCGGGGAAGTCATGGCAATTGGCCGCAATATTGAAGAATCCTTATTAAAAGCAGTTCGTTCTTTAGAAATTGGTGCTTATCACAACGAATTAGCAGAACTAAGTCATGTCAGTGATCTGGAATTAACGAAGAAAATGGTTCATGCGCAAGATGATCGATTGTTCTACTTATCAGAAGCCATTCGCAGAGGATATAGCATCGAAGAATTACAAAGTTTAACGAAAATTGATTTATTCTTCT
>NZ_JAVAYL010000130.1:0-496 GCF_054185225.1 Bradyrhizobium sp. 18BD
ATCATTATTATCCTCATTTCTCAATACCATAAAATAGGTGTTCTGACAATTATTTTCGGAAACATTAAGTTTCGTATTCCTTATATGAATTACTCTTACCCCGCCATAGGCAGGTATGGTGTCTCTTTCTATTGTAAATTTAAGAGAAGAATCTAAAAGGGTATTTACATCAACTGTTTTTGATAATTTATTTTCCAGGGTATCAAATCTGCTTGAAGGAAATTTATAAATACCTCTTTTCAATGTTTTTTCAAACAAGCCCAACGTTGTCGGCTCAAAAGTAAACATCTTCGTATTAGTGGTACGGTGAAATTTCAGGTCATAAATATCAGCCTCATGTGCCAGTTGAAAATTGAGAACCTGTGGTAAGGCTGTATAATATGAATGCCAGCAAAAGATCAGACTCAATGGAAGTGCAATGATACCAATAGTCTTTCTTACGTTCTCTTTTGTAAATAAGACCAGCAACAGATATCCTGTAGCAATACAAACTACT
>NZ_JAVAYL010000131.1:0-496 GCF_054185225.1 Bradyrhizobium sp. 18BD
AGTATACGATAAGCAGCAGGATGTTTTTCTCTCAGCACTTAATGATCTGGATGATGCAAATTCACTGATCACTGCCAATACAGCTTCAGTACAAGGTGATATTGTTTACAATGGCAACATGCAGAAGTGGAAGCAGTTAATCAATACGTTTTCTTTAAGAATATTAATGAACCTTTCTGCTAAAGAGAATAATACCACTTTAAATGTTAAACAGCGCTTTGCTAACATTGTTAATAACCCCTCAAAATATCCGTTGTTTTCCAGTAATGCCGACAATGGACAGCTTAAATTTTATGATTTGGTGAATAACCGTTACACTTATTACTTGAACGCCGACTTTCATACTGCCATTTATATGGAAGCAGGCTATGTTGATTTGTTGAAGAGCTTAAACGACGTAAGGTTATTTTCATTTGCAGATAAAGCCCCCAATTACACAAATTTACAAACAACTGATTTTAATGCTTATGGCGGTGCTAAGGGTAGCGCTGTAGTT
>NZ_JAVAYL010000132.1:0-496 GCF_054185225.1 Bradyrhizobium sp. 18BD
GGTTCACCCCAGTAACGTTGACGAGAGAATAACCAGTCACGTAGTTTGTAAGATACTTTCTTTTCACCGATACCTTTAGCTTCTAATAGCTCGATTGCACGTCTGATTCCTTCCTCTTTGTTCAGGCCATCAAGTTCACCTGAGTTGATATGAACACCATCACCTGTGTAAGCTGACGTGTTATCGCCACCTTCAATCACTGGTTTAATGTCTAATCCGAACTGATTTGCAAACTCAAAGTCACGCTCATCGTGTGCGGGTACTGCCATAATAGCACCTGTTCCATATGATGCTAATACGTAATCAGAAATCCAGATTGGCATACGTTCACCGTTGAATGGATTGACTGCATAACGTCCTGTAAAGACCCCAGTCTTGTCTTTCGCAAGATCCGTACGTTCCAGGTCAGATTTTCTTGCTGCCTGTTCCTGATATGCTTTTACCGCTTCTGCTTGTTCTTCTGATGTAATTGCCGCAACTAATTCATGCTCAGGTG